>NZ_JBEXHY010000107.1:0-18498 GCF_040608295.1 Micromonospora sp. NPDC005197
GCCGAGCCGGCAGGCGCCGGGCGGGTGCGGGTGCCGGCCGCCGACCCGGTGGACGAGACTCCGCCCGCCCGCAGCCGGGTACCGGTCCCCGGCGACGCCCCGGTCGCCCGGGTCCGGGTGCCCGCTCCCGAGGAGGCCGTCGGCCGGGTTCGGAGCCCGGGTCCGGGCGAGGTGGCCGGTCGGGTTCGGGTGCCGGCCCCGGACGAGGCCGCCGATCGGTGGGGTCGCGACGAGCGCGCCGACGACGAACCGGCGTACCGCCACCGCGCCGCCGCCGACGCGCTCCCCGAGCCAGCCGCCGGCGGTGTGTACGGCGCCGAGCGGTCCGCGGCCGGATACGCCGCCGCTCCCCGCCCGCGTGAGCACGACCGCCCCCGTGAGCACGACCGCTCGGAGCCGGCGCACCGGCCGGTGGGCGTGGTCCGGCACACCGAGACCGTGCACGTCACCACCCGGCACACCGTCGTCGACGGCGGACCAGCCGAGCCGGGCGGGCGCTACGGCGGTGGGTACGCCGGCCAGTGGACCCCGCCGGCCCAGGAATGGACCCGGGGCGGCGGCACGGAGGGACGTGCCCGGCCGGCCGACCGCTCGTGGGGCGAGCCGGAGAACCCCCGGTCCACGTACGCCGACGACCGTGCCCGCCCAGCCGACGACCGCGCTCGGCCCGTCGACGACCGGTCCTGGGGTCAGCAGCCCGCCGCCCGGGGTGAGTCCGGTTGGAAGGGCGCACGGGACGGCTCGGGCTCCGACCGGAACGGGCCCGACCGCGGCGACGAGGAGCCGGGCTGGACGGCTCGCCGCGACGAGCCGGAGTGGACCGGCCAGCGCGACGTGTACGCCCAGGCCGACGAGCCCGCCTGGGGCGGCCGATCGCAGCACGACGACCGTGGCTGGTCGGAGCAGGCCGAGCCCGACTACGCCGGTGCGCCGCAGCCCGGTCCCGCCCTGCGGGCGGACGACACCGGCGAGTACTGGTCGCAGTTGCGGGCCGGCGACCGGTGGGCGGCCGTCCGGGACGACGAGAACGGCCGTGAGCTGCACGTCGGTGAGCGCCGGGCCGAGGTGCACGCCGACGCCACGGGGACCGAGTACCGGATGGCGGACCGCTGGGCGTCCGTCCGCCACGAGGATCCACGCCGCCACGACGAGCCACGCCGCCACGACGAGCCACGCCGCCACGACGAGCCACGCCGCCACGACGACGCGCGCCGCCACGACGACTCACGCTGGCAGGACGAGCGCGAGTCGTACCACCGGTCCGAGCCGGGCGGCCGGCCGGCGCTGCCGGTCGGCGGCGTGCCCGTGCCGGACGAGTGGCGTCCGCCGCGCCAGCGCGGTCACGAGCCGGAGCCCGCCCCCGAGCGGGCCGGCCGCCGCCGGGTCGAGGAGCGGTACGGCTACCCGCCGCAGGACGACGTGCCGCGTGCCGGCGGCGCCCCGGTCACCGACCGCTGGCGCTGACGCGTCACTTGTCGATGTCGCCGACCACGAAGAACATCGAGCCGAGGATGGCGATCAGGTCCGGCACGAGGCAGCCCGGAAGCAGGGTGGCCAGCGCCTGCACGTTCGCGTACGAGGCGGTGCGCAGCTTCAACCGCCAGGGGGTCTTCTCGCCGCGCGACACCAGGTAGTAGCCGTTGATGCCGAGCGGGTTCTCCGTCCAGGCGTACGTGTGCCCCTCGGGCGCCTTGAGCACCTTCGGCAGGCGGGTGTTGATCGGCCCGGTCAGCCGGTCCACCCGGTCCAGGCACTGCTCGGCGAGATCCAGCGAGACGTACACCTGGTCGAGCAGCACCTCGAAGCGGGCGTGGCAGTCCCCGGCGGTCTTGGTCACCACCGGCACGTCCAGCTCGTCGTACGCCAGATACGGGTCGTCGCGGCGCAGGTCCAGGTCGAGTCCGGAGGCTCGGGCCACCGGCCCGGACGCGCCGAACGCGGCGGCGTCGGCGGCGGACAGCACGCCCACGCCCACCGTGCGGGCCAGGAAGATCTCGTTACGCCGGATCAGGTGGTCGAGGTCGGGCAGCCGCCGACGGACCTCGCCGATCGCCGCGCGGGCCCGCCCGGTCCAGCCGTACGGGACCTCCTCCTTCAGCCCGCCCACCCGGTTGAACATGTAGTGGATCCGGCCGCCGGAGACCTCCTCCATCACCGCCTGGATGGTCTCCCGTTCCCGGAAGGCGTAGAAGACCGGTGTGATGGCCCCGATCTCCAGCGGGTAGGAGCCGAGGAACATCAGGTGGTTGAGCACCCGGTTCAGCTCGGCGAGAGCCATCCGCAGCCAGGTGGCCCGCTCCGGCACCTCCATGCCCATCAGGCGTTCCACCGCGAGCACCACACCCAGCTCGTTCGAGAACGCCGAGAGCCAGTCGTGCCGGTTGGCCAGTACGATGATCTGCCGGTAGTCGCGTACCTCGAAGAGCTTCTCCGCGCCCCGGTGCATGTAGCCGACGATCGGTTCGCAGGCGATGACCCGTTCGCCGTCGAGCACCAGCTTCAGGCGCAGCACGCCGTGCGTGGAGGGGTGCTGCGGGCCGATGTTGAGCACCATGTCGGTGCCGAGCTGCTGATCGCCGGTGCCGGCGACCAGACCGGCCCCGGTGCCGACGGTCAGTTCACGGAGGGCCCCGGCGTCGGTGGTCATGCCCGTCATCGTGCCACGGCGGCGGTGCCCCGGGTCATGGCGACCGCTCAGCGCCACCGCGTCGGCCAATCGGCTCATGTGGTCGTCGGACCCCCGCCGTAGCATCCCGATCCATGGAGCGGACGGAGATCGACGGAGTGCCGGTTCGGTGGAAGCAGGGGCCGGCGCCGCTGAGCGCCACCCTGCTGTTCGGCTGCGGCGCGCGGGACGAGACGTTCCGCACCATCGGGGTCACCCACCTGATCGAGCACCTGGTGATGAGCACCCTGCCCCGCCTGCATCACGAGCACAACGCCTCGGTGGACCTGCACGTCACCGAGTTCACGGCGACCGGCCGGCCGGAGCAGATCGTGGCCTTCCTCGCCGCCGTCTGCGACGGTCTCCGGGCCCTTCCGCTCGACCGTCTCGAGAAGGAGGCGGGTGTGCTGGCCGCGGAGGGTGGCCACTGCACCGATCCGACGACGGCCGCGCTGCTCACCCAGCGGCTCGGCGTGCAGGGCGCGGGGCTCGCGCCGTGGACCGGTCCGGGCTACGACCGGCTGACGCCGGAACAGATCCGCGAGTACGCCGCACGTTGGTTCGTGGCCGGCAACGCGGTGCTGCTGCTCACCGGCCCACCGCCGGAGGGCCTGCGGCTGCCGCTGCCGGCCGGGCCCCGACCGGATCATCTCGCGCCGACGCCCGTGGCGACCGCCGAACCGATCTGGTGTGAGCACCTCGTGCCGTCGGTGGGGGTGTCCCTGGTCGGCGACGACGACGCGGCGATGGTGCTGGGCTGCCAGGTGCTCTCCCAGCGGCTGGAGCAGATCGCCCGGCGCACGCACGGCCTGAGCTACGAGGTGGGCGGTGACGTCGTCCTGCTGGGCAACGGACAGCAGTTGGTGACGGTCACGGTGGACGCCCGTGAGGGCCAGGAGCCGCAGGTGGCCGCCCTGCTCTGGGAGGAGCTGAATCGCCTGGCCACGGAGGGACCGACGGCTGCCGAACTGGCCGAGGAGTGCGCCGCCGCCCGCGAGATGATCGAGGACCCGCGCGCCGTCGAGGCTTATCTCCACCGGTCCGGCTTCCGGGAACTGCTGGGCCTGCCGCAGATCACCCCCGAGCAGCGGCTGGCCGACTTCCTGGCGGTCACGCCGGAGGATGTCCGCGTGCGGTTCCAGGCCGCGCTGCCCAGCGCGCACCTCGTCGTACCGTGCGGAGTGACCCTCTCGCTCCCCGGGCTGACCGAAGGCGGCTGTCCTCGTCTTCCCGAGCAGCCCGAAGGTCGGGTGTTCCACCCGCCGATGCTGGCGAAGGTGCTCGCCCGTGAGGCGCGCGGTCTCCGGCTGATCCTCACCGACGACGGGGTAGCGCTCCGCGACCCGGACGGCGACGTGCATTTGGTCCGCTTCGACGAGGTGGTCGGTGTCGAGGAGGACGGCGTCGCGCGTACCGTCTTCGGCCGCAACGGCTGCCACATCCTGGTCGATCCGGACATGTTCCGCGGCGCCGAGCGGGCGGTCCGCGCGGTCGACGCGGCGGTCCCGGCCTCCCTGCGTTACCGGCGCTCGGAACTCGTCGGGCTGGACTGAACGACGTCGGCGATGCCGACCGGTTGGCGCAGCCACCAGTGCCCGCCGAGCCCGGCCGGGTCGGTCAGCTCGGCCACCGCCGACGCGGCGGCCAGCGCCCGCACGTAGCCGACCGGGTCGGTGCCGGCCAGGCTGAGCGGCGGTCGTCCACCGTCGGCCCCGAGCGCCCGCAGCGCCTCGGCCTGCGAGACCAGGGAGTACGCACACCGGGCGACCGCCGCGCCGGCGGAGGCGACCGAGTCCATGGCCACGTGCGCGGTGACATCGCTCGACCCGTCCGGCACCGGAGGCACCTGCCGCCCGCCCCGATATCCGGTCAACGTCCCGTCCACCGGTCTGCCGTCGCGCAGGTGTCCGTAGTCGACCGCCACCGCCAGCCCTCGGCTGATCCTGCCCACCGCGTGTGCCCAGGCTTCGTCCCTCGGCCTTCCTATTTCTGCCCGGAGACCCGACTCGCTTCCGCCAGTCGCATCAGTCGAGGTTGAACCACCGGTCACGGCACGGTCCGCACCGCGCGGGCTCGCGGGACCGGGCCACCAGGTGGTCAGCCAATCAAGATCAGCAGGGTCGACTGGCCCGCCTATCGTCTCCACACCGCTCTCGGGTTCGACAAGTACATACCGCCAGCCACCGGTGGTGTGCAGTGCCACGTCCAACGGCACGTTGTCCAACCACTCGGTAGCCAGCAGCACCCCCGTGATCTCACCGGGGATCTCGGCGGTCCAGTGGATCTCCTCTGGGAGGTCGTCGGGTCGGGGCGCCAACTCGACAGCGGTGAACCGCACCCGTTCCGCCAGCGAACGGGCGGTGATCGACGACCGCTCGCCGGGTGACTGACGGACGGCGGTCGTTGGAGTCAGGGTTTCGGGGGAGCCCGCCCACGCAGGGATCAAGCCTGACCGCCCGGAGTGGGTGGGCTCCCCCGAAACCCCCACCGCGAGCCCGACGGCATCTTCAGACGCGAGAAGGCGGTGCAGGGCCAGCAGCAATTCCCCCCGCCCAGCCCCAACGTCGACCACGTCCAGCCGTGATGGATGGCCGAGGGCAGAGTCCACCTCCGCGACAAGGCGCAGGAGCGCGGCGGCGAAGGCGGGGGAGGCGTGCACGCTGGTCCGGAAGTGGCCGGCCGGCCCGGCGCCGGCCACGAAGAAGCCGTCCGGCCCGTAGAGGGCCTGGCTCATCGCGTCCCGCCACGGGATCGGCGTTCGGAGCGCAGGAGACGTCACCGTGCCGACCCTACGGCCACCGGTCCGGTGGCGACTCCCGATCCCCGTCGCGCGGTCCGCGGGTGGCCGCGGTCACCGTCGCCCTTCGGGCTCGGGTCAGCAGATCTTGGACAGTTTCCGTTAGCTGCTAACGGAAACTGTCCAAGATCTGCACACGGGGCCGGTGGTGGTGAAGGTTTTCACACATGCTTGTCCCGGTTCGGCGAGCCGGGCGCATACTTGCGATCGACCGGTACCCCTTCTCGAGGACTGGATCGTTGCCATGAGCGCACCGCTGCGCCCGCGCCCGGCCGCCCCACGTGGGCCCGCCGGGTCGTGGGATCGCGCCGACACCGGCGCCCGCGCCACCTCCCGCCCGCTCACCGTCGGTGTCGTCGGCGCGGGCCGCGTCGGTGCCGTGCTGGGCGCGGCGCTCGCCGCCGCCGGGCACCACGTGGTCGCCGTCGCCGGTGACTCCGGGACCAGCCGCGCGCGGCTCGCCCTGCTGCTGCCCGAGGTGCCCCGCCGCCCGGTCACCTCCGTCGCCCGCGCCGCCGCCGACCTGCTGCTGATCGCGGTGCCGGACGACGCGCTGGCCGGAGTGATCGCCGACCTCGCCGACGGAGGTGCCCTGCACCCGGGCCAGGTGGTCGCGCACACCTCGGGCGCGCACGGTCTCGCCGTGCTGGCGCCGGCCGCCGCGGTCGGCGTCCTGCCGCTGGCCCTGCACCCCGCCATGACCTTCACCGGTACGCCGGACGATCTGCCCCGGCTGGCCGGCATCTCGTACGGAGTGACCGCCCTGGCGGACCTGCGCCCGCTGGCCGCCCGGCTGGTCACCGACCTCGGTGGCGTGCCCGAGTGGGTGGCCGAGGCGGACCGCCCGCTGTACCACGCCGCGCTCGCGCACGGCGCGAACCACCTGGTGACCCTGGTGAACGAGGCGACCGACCGGCTGCGGGACGCCGGCGTGGCTCGCCCGGAGAAGGTGCTCGCCCCACTGCTGCGGGCCGCCCTGGAGAACGCGCTACGCCTCGGCGACGACGCGCTGACCGGTCCGGTTTCCAGGGGCGACGCGGGCACGGTCGAGCGGCACCTGGCCCGGCTGGCCGCCACCGCGCCGGAGTCGGTCCCCGCGTACCTGGCGCTGGCCCGGCGTACCGCCGACCGGGCGATCGCCGCGGGCCGTCTGCGCCCGGTGGACGCGCAGCCGCTGCTCGGTGTGCTCGCCGGGACGAGCCGGGAGGTGGCGGCATGACGCAGCTTGTCCACACACGCGCCGAGTTGGCCGAGGCCCGGGCCGCGTTGAAGGGCACCGTCGGCGTGGTGATGACCATGGGCGCCCTGCACTCCGGGCACGAGACGCTGCTGCGCGCCGCCCGGGACCAGGCCGACCACGTGCTGGTGACGATCTTCGTGAACCCGCTGCAGTTCGGACCGAACGAGGACTTCGACCGCTATCCGCGCACCCTCGACGCCGACCTGGAGGTGTGCCGGCGGGCCGGCGCCGACCTCGTCTTCGCGCCGTCGGTGGCCGACATGTATCCGGACGGCCAGCCCCGGGTGCGCCTCGACCCGGGTCCGCTCGGCGGGGAGCTGGAGGGCGCGAGCCGCCCCGGCTTCTTCCACGGCGTGCTCACAGTGGTCCTGAAGCTGCTCCAACTCACCCGTCCCGACCTGGCCTTCTTCGGCGAGAAGGACTATCAGCAGCTCACCCTGGTGCGGCGGATGGCCCGGGACCTGGACGTCCCGGTCGAGGTGATCGGCGTACCGACCGTTCGGGAGCCGGACGGGTTGGCGCTGTCCAGCCGCAACCGTTACCTGAGCGAACCCGAGCGGGCGGCGGCGCTGAGCCTGTCCGCCGCGCTGCGGGCCGGGGCCCGGGCCGCCGACGACGGCCTGGACGCGGGGGAGGTGCTGTCCGCCGCGCACGCCGCGTTCGGCGCCGGTACGCCCGGCGCTCAGCTCGACTACCTGGTGCTCACCGACCCCGAGCTGGAGCCGGGGCCGGTGTCCGGGCCGGCCCGGCTGGTGATCGCCGCCTGGGTCGGCGCAACCCGGTTGATCGACAACGCGGCGATCCACCTCGCCCCTCGTCCCTGACCCGGCCGCACCCACCACCACTCTTTTCGCGAAAGGCGAGCCCGATGCTGCGGACCATGCTCAAGTCGAAGATCCACCGGGCCACGGTGACCCAGGCCGACCTGCACTACGTCGGCTCGGTGACGGTGGACGAGGACCTGCTCGACGCCGCCGATCTGCTCCCCGGCGAGCAGGTCGCGATCGTGGACATCACCAACGGCGCCCGGCTGGAGACGTACGTCATCCCGGGCGAGCGGGGCAGCGGCGTGATCGGCATCAACGGCGCCGCCGCGCACCTCGTACACCCCGGTGACCTGGTCATCCTGATCTCGTACGGGCAGATGGACGACGCCGAGGCCCGGTCGTACCGGCCGCGGGTGGTGCACGTCGACACCGACAACCGGGTCGTCGAGCTGGGGGCGAACCCGGCGGTGGCGGCCCCGGGCACGGCCGGCGACCCGGCGCCCAACCCGTTCGCCGTGTCCGGAGTCTGATCTCGCGCGAGCCGATTCCGGTCTGTCACCGGAAGGTCATTTGCGGTTACCCTGGGCACGCTGGCGGAAGCCGGTAGGTGGCTGGGGGGAGGCCGCGATGCGCCGTGCCATGACGACCCTGTTCGCCACTGCCGTCACGGCAGTGTTGCTGGTCGGCTGCGCCGGGTCCGGTGGTCTGGACGGTGACCTGACCGACGACTGGGCGGCGCCGCCACCGGCCACGGCGTTCACGCCGGCCGTCGGGATGTGCCAGGCCGCCGACTTCGTCGAGGTGGTCACGCTGGCCGCCTACCAACCCATGGACTGCGCCGGCCCGCACCGGGTGGAGACCGTGCACGTGGGAACGTTCCCGGCCCAGCGGGCTGCCGCCCCGGCCAACGGGTCGGTGGAGCTGCGCGGCGCGTTCACGGACTGCGACACGAGGGCCTCGGCGTACGTGGGCGACGACTGGCGGGCCGGGCGACTGCGGCTGTCGGTGGCGCTGCCCTCCGGGCCGGGCTGGGCAGCCGGTTCCCGCTGGTACCGGTGCGACCTGACCGAGCTGACGACTGTCGAGGCGGCGGCCACGGTGGTGGTCCGGTCGGGCAGCCTGCGGGACGCGTTGAAGGGGGCCTCCGGGCTGCGGTTGGGCTGCCAGCAGACCCGCGCCGGGGCGGGCCGGGGCGTGCAGACGCTGGTCCCGGTGGAGTGCGGCGGTCGGCACGACGCCGAGTTCGTCGGGGTGTGGCGTGCGCCGGACAAGCCGTACCCGGCCAAGGATGCCGACTGGCCGCCGCTCTACACCGGCTGCCGCAGCATCCTCGGCCGCTATGTCGGTGTACCGGACGACTCCGACCTGCGGTTCCGCAGCGGCGTGGTGGTGCGCCCGCCCGGTGCGGGGCGTTGGCGGGTCGGTGACCGGGGGGTCCGCTGTTACCTGTGGCTGAGCGACCGTACGGTGAGCGCGTCGTTGAAGGGCGCGGGCCCGGCCGGCCTGCCGGTGCGGACGAAGTGACCGCGGCCGACCGCTCGGCGCGGCGCGGTCCGCGCCGGACGTGGTAGCCCAAACCACTCGTTGAGCCCCCGCCTCCCTCGGCGAGGATCGTTCGGGTTGACTGGTGGGATGGACGTTCCGACGGTCGACCTGCCGGCCCTGCCCAGACTGCTGGCCGCGCCCGAGCCCGGCTGGGTGGAGACCACCGACGTGATCGTGGTGGGCTCCGGGGTGGCGGGGTTGACCGCTGCGTTGCACCTGCGCGAGGCGGGCCTGCACGTCACGGTCGTCACCAAGGTCAACATTGACGACGGCTCGACCCGGTGGGCGCAGGGCGGCATCGCCGCCGTGCTCGACCCGACGGACACTCCGGCGGCGCACGCCCGGGACACCGAGATCGCCGGAGTGGGGCTCTGCGACCCGGCGGCGGTCCGGGTGCTCGTCGAGGAGGGGCCGACCCGGCTGCGGGAGCTGATGCGGATCGGCGCCGAGTTCGATCGCCACCCCGACGGTTCGTTGATGCTGACCCGCGAGGGTGGGCACCGCGCGGACCGGATCGTGCACGCGGGCGGGGACGCGACCGGCGCCGAGGTGCAGCGGGCCCTGCACGCCGCCGTGCAGCGCGACCCGTGGATCCGGTTGGTCGAGCACGCCCTGGTGCTGGACCTGCTGCGGGCGCCCGGCGACGGCCCGGACGGGCTCGGTCCGGCCTGCGGGATCACCCTGCACGTGCTCGGTGAGGGCAGCGAGGACGGCGTCGGCGCGCTGCTGGCCCGGGCGGTGGTGCTGGCCACCGGTGGGATGGGCCAGATCTTCGCGGCCACCACCAACCCGGCGGTCTCTACCGGCGACGGGGTGGCGCTGGCGATGCGGGCCGGCGCGGCGGTGACCGACGTGGAGTTCGTCCAGTTCCACCCGACCGCCCTGATCACTCCGCCCGGCGCGGGGGTGCCCGGCGCCGGGCACGCGCAGCAGCCGCTGGTCTCCGAGGCGCTGCGCGGCGAGGGCGCGTACCTGGTGGACTCCGACGGCAAGCGGTTCATGGTGGGCCAGCACGAGCTGGCCGAGTTGGCCCCCCGGGACGTGGTGGCCAAGGGCATCCACCGGGTGCTGCTGGCCAGCGGTGCGGACCATGTCTTTCTCGACGCCCGCCATCTGGGCGGCGATTTCCTGGCCGGGCGGTTCCCGACCATCGTGGCGTCCTGCCTGGCGATCGGCGTGGACCCGGCCACCGATCTGATCCCGGTCGCCCCGGCCGCGCACTACGCCTCCGGTGGCGTCCGCACCGACCTGCGCGGCCGCACGTCGATCCCCGGCCTGTACGCCTGTGGCGAGGTCGCCTGCACGGGTGTGCACGGCGCGAACCGGCTGGCCAGCAACTCGCTGCTGGAGGGGCTGGTGTTCTCCCGGCGGATCGCCGACGACATCGCGGCCGGCCTGCCCGAGCAGGCCCAACCGGCGGACGTCGGCGCGTGGCGCGGCGGCGCGGGCTGGGTCCTGCCGGCCGGGGTGACGCCGACGCTCCAGCAGGCGATGACCCGGGGCGCCGGGGTGCTCCGGTCCGCGGCGACGCTGGCGGAGACGGCCGGGACGCTGACCGAGCTGGGCGCGGCCCGGGGCCGACCGCGGACCGCCGACTGGGAGGCGACCAACCTGCTCACGGTGGCGTCGACGCTGGTCGCGGCGGCGTACGCCCGCGGTGAGACCCGGGGTTGCCACTGGCGGGAGGACTTCCCGACGGCCGACGAACGGTGGCTGGGCCACCTGGTCGGGTCGGTCGGGGCGCACGGCCGGGTGACGGAGCAGTGGGAGGGGAAGCCATGACGGGGTCGACAGAGGCGGCGTTGCGGGCGACCGGGCTGGACCCGGAGCAGGTGCGGCGGGTGATCGAGACCGCGCTGGTCGAGGATCTGGGGCCGGGTTTCCTGGACGTCACCAGCGTGGCGACCATTCCGGCCGAGCAGACCGACACCGCCGACCTGGTGGCCCGCGCCGACGGCGTGGTGGCCGGGCTGGCCGTGGCCGCCGCCGTGTTCGAGCTGGTGGGCGAGGTGACCGGCTTCGGTCGTACCGTCGAGGTGTCGGTGCTGGCCCGCGACGGTGAGCGGGTGGCCCGCGGCGACGTGCTGGTGACGGTGACCGGCCCGACCCGCCTGCTCCTGACGGCCGAGCGGACGGCGCTCAACCTGCTCTGCCGGATGTCCGGGGTGGCCACCCACACGCGTGCCTGGGCGGACGCCCTGGCCGGCACGAAGGCGATGGTGCTGGACACCCGCAAGACGACGCCGGGCCTGCGGGCGCTGGAGAAGTACGCGGTGCGAGCCGGTGGGGGCACCAACAAGCGGATGGGCCTCTACGACGTGGCCATGATCAAGGACAACCACAAGCTGGCGGCCGGAGGCATCACGGCGGCGTACCGGCGGGTCCGGGAGGCGTTTCCGGAGGTCCCGGTGCAGGTCGAGGTGACCACTGTCGCCGAGGCGGTGGAGGCGGTGGAGGCGGGCGCCGACTTCCTGCTCTGCGACAACATGACCCCGGAGGTGTTGGCCGAGGCGGTGACCGCGGTGGGCGACCGGGCGGAGCTGGAGGCGACTGGCGGGCTGACCCTGGAGGTGGCGGGCCGGTACGCGGCCACCGGCGTCGACTTCCTCTCGGTGGGCGCGTTGACCCACTCGTCGCCGATCCTGGACATCGCGCTGGACCTGCGTACGGAGTAGTTGTCTAGGCTGCGTGCGTGCTGCTCTGCATCGACATCGGAAACACCAACACCGTGCTGGCGACCTTCGACGGCGACAAGCTGGTGCACTCCTGGCGGATCAAGACCGATGCCCGCTCGACGGCGGACGAGTTGGGCCTGATGTTCCGGGGTCTGCTCGCCGGGGACAACGTCGAGATCACCGGCGTGGCCGCCTGCTCCACGGTGCCGGCCGCGCTGCGGTCGCTGCGGACCATGCTCGGCCGCTACTACGCCGACCTGCCAAGCGTGATCGTCGAGCCGGGCGTGCGGACCGGGGTGCAGCTGGCGATCGACAATCCGAAGGAGGTGGGCGCCGACCGGGTGGTGAACACGCTTGCCGCGTTCACCCTCTACGGCGGGCCGTCGATCGTGGTGGACTTCGGCACCACCACCAACTTCGACGTGATCAGCGGCCGGGGCGAGTTCCTGGGTGGGGCGTTCGCCCCGGGCATCGAGATCTCCTTCGACGCGCTGGCCGCCCGTGCGGCCCAGCTGCGCAAGGTCGAGGCCACCAAGCCCCGCTCGGTGATCGGCAAGAACACCGTGGAGTGCCTCCAGGCCGGTCTCTACTTCGGGTTCGCCGGGCAGGTGGACCGGATCGTCGAGCGGATGACCGAGGAGTTGGGCGAGGTGAAGGCGGTGATCGCCACCGGCGGTCTCGCCTCCCTGGTGATCAACGAGTGCAGCACCATCACCCACCACGAGCCGATGATCACGCTGATCGGCCTGCGGATGGTCTACGACCGCAACCTGTGAACCCCGGCCGCCGTCGAGGCCGGCCTCCGTGCGGGGCCTTCAGCGCCGCCGGGCCCGCAGCACGATCGTGCGGTACGGCAGGTCGACGGTCTCCCGCCCGGCCAGCTCGGGATGGCCCGCGAACAGGTCGCGCAGTTCCCGATCGATGCGCGCCCGCCGCTCGGGTGGGGCGGTGAGCCAGTACGAACGGGTGTGCAGCATCGCGACCACCTCGTCGGGTGTGAGCGTCGTGTGGTGCGTGAACTCGCCCAGCTCGACGGGTGTGAACGCGGAGCCGAAGTCCTCGTACCGTCCGACGACGTCGCCGGCGTTGTCACCGAGGTGGGCGATCCGACCCAGCTCGGCCACCCACGCGACCCGCTCGTCCCGCATGTTCCAGATCGGGGCGAACGTCCCACCCGGCCGGAGCACCCGCGCGATCTCGGCGTGCGCCCGCTCCCGGTCGAACCAGTGGTACGCCTGCCCCACCACCACGGCGTCCGCGACCCCGTCGGGCAGCGGCACCGACTCGGCGCCGCCGGCCAGCGCGGTGACGCCGGGGGTGGCGGCGTCCAGTTGGGCGCGCATCTTGGGGTCCGGCTCCACCGGGGTCACCTGGTGGTCGAGGGCGAGCACTCCCCGGGTGAGAATGCCGGTGCCGGCGCCCAGGTCGACAACCTGGGCGGAATCGCCCAGCCCGTCGAGCGCCCACCGCACGGCTGCCACCGGATAGCGGGGTCGAAACCGGTCGTAGTCGGCCGCCGCCGCCCCGAACGAGAGGGCCTGAGTGTGATCCGCCATGGCGGGCAGGTTATCCGGTAACGACCACCTGAGGGCTTGAGTACGCTCGGGCCTGACCCCGCCGACAATCCTTCGTTGAGGAAGCGTGCCGTGACCGAGCAGAACGCCGTGCCAGTTGACCCCGCCGACGACCTTCCCGAGCAGATGAAGGTCCGCCGGGAGAAGCGGGACCGGATGCTCGCCGAGGGTGTGGAGCCGTACCCGGTCGGTTTCCCCCGGACCAGCACGCTCGCCGAGATCCGCGCGAAGTACGCGGATCTGCCCACCGACACCGCCACCGGCGACGAGGTCTCGGTCACCGGCCGGGTGATCTTCGTACGCAACACCGGCAAGCTCTGCTTCGCCACCCTGCGCGACGGCGACGGCACCGAGTTGCAGGCCATGCTCTCCCTGGACCGGGTCGGTCCGGAGCGGCTGGAGGCCTGGAAGCGCCTCGTCGACCTGGGCGACCACGTCGGCGTGACCGGTGAGGTGATCACCAGCCGCCGGGGCGAGCTGTCCGTGCTCGCGCAGCGGTGGGAGATGACCGCCAAGGCCCTGCGGCCGCTGCCGGTGGCCCACAAGCCGCTCTCCGAGGAGGCTCGGGTCCGGCAGCGCTACGTCGATCTGATCGTCCGGCCGCAGGCCCGGCAGATGGTCCGCACCCGGGCGGCGGCGGTGCGCAGCCTGCGCGATTCACTGCACGGCCAGGGCTTCATCGAGGTGGAAACTCCGATGCTGCAACTCCTGCACGGTGGCGCGGCGGCCCGACCTTTCGTGACCCACAGCAATGCGTTGAGCACCGATCTGTATCTGCGAATCGCTCCGGAACTGTTTCTGAAGCGCGCGGTCGTTGGTGGTGTGGACCGCGTCTTCGAGATCAACCGCAACTTCCGTAATGAGGGCGTCGACTCCTCGCACTCACCGGAGTTCGCGATGCTGGAGACGTACCAGGCGTACGGCGACTACGACACGATGGCCGAGTTGACCCGCAATCTCGTGCAACAGGCGGCGATCGCGGTCAGCGGCTCGACGGTGGTGACCCATGCCGACGGGCGGGAGTTCGACCTGGGCGGCGAGTGGCGATCGGTGACCCTGTTCGGGGTCCTTTCCGAGGCGCTCGGCGAGGAGGTCACGGTCCGCACCGAACGTTCCCGGCTGGTGGAGTACGCGGACAAGGTGGGATTGGCCGTGGACCCGAAGTGGGGCCCGGGCAAGCTCGCCGAGGAACTGTTCGAGGAACTGGTCGTCCCCGGCCTGCAGGCGCCCACCTTCGTACGCGACTACCCGGAGGAGACCAGCCCGCTCACCCGGGCGCACCGCAGCGAGCCGGGGCTGGCCGAAAAGTGGGACCTCTACGTTCTCGGCTTCGAGCTGGGCACCGCGTACTCCGAGCTGGTCGACCCGGTGGTGCAGCGGGAACGGCTGGTGGCCCAGGCGCAGCTGGCCGCCCGTGGCGACGACGAGGCGATGCGTCTCGACGAGGACTTTCTCCGGGCCATGGAGTACGGAATGCCGCCGGCCGGGGGTATGGGAATGGGAATCGACCGGCTGTTGATGGCCCTGACCGGCCTCGGAATTCGGGAAACGATCCTCTTCCCGTTGGTCCGCCCGGAGTAGTCGTCCGCCGACTCCCAGCGAGTCGTAACGGCATCCTATTGACGGGGCGAGCAGCACGGGGGTTATTGTGCTCTCGTTAGCAGGAGCGCCCTGCTCGAAAGGAATGTGGGACGTGGCCAAGCAGATCATTCACAAGCTGGTCGATGACCTGGACGGTGGGGACGCTGACGAGACCGTCAAGTTCGCGCTCGACGGTGTTCAGTATGAGATCGACCTGTCCGGCGCCAACGCCGCGAAATTGCGCGACGTATTCGCGCCGTACGTCGGTGCCGGCACCAAGGTGGGTCGCGGTGGCGTGGTGATCGGTGGGCGGGCCGCCCGCGGTCGCGGTGGCGCGACCGCCGACCGGGAGCAGAACAAGGCGATCCGGGAGTGGGCCAAGAAGGCCGGCAAGGACATCTCGGACCGGGGCCGTATCCCGCAGGAGATCGTCGACGAGTACCACGCCAAGCGCTGATCCGTTCAGCTGACCGGTGGCAGCCGCCACCGCAGGGCGACACCGACGCCGGGCCGGAGCATTCTCCGGGCCGGCGTCGCCGTATCCGCGCCCGGACGGGCCGGTCGGAATGTTTCCCGGGCCGACCGGCGTTGTCCACAGGCAGTGGAGTAACTATCCACAACCTGTGGACAACTTCCCGAAAGGGTCGGGTGCGGCCACCCACAGGGCCTCGGCTCGGCGCTCGCCTTTCCGCGATCGGCCCGCCGAGAGCCCCTGGAGGCCGTCGAAGACCCTCCCCAGCCCCTGCGGAGCCTTCCGTGGGGTCGGTCGGATTTCGCTCTGCGCGTAGCGCCAGGGGTACCGGAACACCTCCTGAGCGCGGACGGTTGTGCAAAACGACGTGGAACTGACCCAGACCGGAGAGACACGACCTCAGCCGAGTCGGTCAGCGACGATAGAGTAAGGAGGCACGGACGCCCGTCCTGGACGTTCGTGCACCGGCCCCGCCGAGATCTAGACCATCAAGGCGCACGGCACGTGAGGAGCACGAGGGCATGTTCGAGCGGTTCACCGACCGAGCGCGACGGGTTGTCGTCCTGGCCCAAGAAGAGGCCCGGATGCTCAACCACAACTACATCGGTACGGAACACATCCTGCTGGGCCTGATCCACGAAGGTGAAGGCGTCGCGGCAAAGGCCCTGGAGAGCCTCGGCATCTCCCTGGAGGGCGTCCGCCAGCAGGTCGAGGAGATCATCGGCCAGGGCCAGCAGGCGCCGAGCGGGCACATCCCGTTCACGCCGCGGGCCAAGAAGGTGCTGGAGCTGTCGCTGCGCGAGGCGCTGCAGCTCGGCCACAACTACATCGGCACGGAGCACATCCTGCTCGGGCTGATCCGCGAGGGTGAGGGCGTCGCCGCCCAGGTGCTGGTCAAGCTCGGCGCCGACCTCAACCGGGTCCGCCAGCAGGTGATCCAGCTGCTCTCCGGCTACCAGGGCAAGGAGCCCGCCGCGGCGGGTGCCGCGCCGGGTGAGGCCGCGCCGTCGACCAGCCTCGTGCTGGACCAGTTCGGCCGCAACCTGACCCAGGCCGCCCGTGAGGGCAAGCTCGACCCGGTCATCGGGCGCGAGAAGGAAATCGAGCGGGTCATGCAGGTGCTCTCCCGCCGTACCAAGAACAACCCGGTCCTGATCGGTGAGCCCGGCGTCGGTAAGACCGCCGTGGTGGAGGGGCTTTCCCAGAAGATCATCAAGGGCGAGGTGCCCGAGACTCTCAAGGACAAGCAGCTCTACACGCTCGACCTCGGTGCGCTGGTCGCCGGTTCCCGCTACCGCGGTGACTTCGAGGAGCGCCTCAAGAAGGTGCTCAAGGAGATCCGCACCCGCGGCGACATCATCCTGTTCATCGACGAGATCCACACCCTGGTGGGTGCGGGTGCCGCCGAGGGCGCGATCGACGCCGCGAGCATCCTCAAGCCGATGCTGGCCCGTGGTGAGCTGCAGACCATCGGCGCCACCACCCTGGACGAGTACCGCAAGCACCTGGAGAAGGACGCCGCTCTCGAGCGCCGGTTCCAGCCGATCCAGGTGGGTGAGCCGTCGCTGGCGCACACCATCGAGATCCTCAAGGGCCTGCGCGACCGGTACGAGGCGCACCACCGGGTGAGCATCACCGACGCCGCTCTGGTGGCTGCGGCGACGCTGGCCGACCGGTACATCTCCGACCGCTTCCTGCCGGACAAGGCGATCGACCTGATCGACGAGGCCGGCGCCCGGATGCGGATCCGCCGGATGACCGCGCCGCCAGACCTGCGTGACTTCGACGAGCGCATCGCCCAGGTGCGTCGCGACAAGGAGTCCGCGATCGACGCGCAGGACTTCGAGCGCGCCGCCCAGCTGCGCGACAAGGAGAAGCAGCTCCTCGGCCAGAAGGCTCAGCGGGAGAAGGAGTGGAAGGCCGGTGACCTGGACGTCGTCAGCGAGGTTGACGACGAGCAGATCGCCGAGGTGCTCGGCAACTGGACGGGCATCCCGGTCTACAAGCTGACCGAGGAGGAGACCTCGCGCCTGCTGCGCATGGAGGACGAGCTGCACAAGCGCGTCATCGGCCAGGAGGACGCGGTCAAGGCGGTCTCGAAGGCGATCCGGCGTACCCGGGCCGGCCTGAAGGACCCGAAGCGCCCGTCGGGCTCGTTCATCTTCGCCGGCCCGTCCGGTGTCGGTAAGACCGAGCTGTCCAAGGCGCTCGCCGAGTTCCTCTTCGGCAGCGAGGACGCCCTCATCCAGCTGGACATGTCCGAGTTCCACGACCGGTACACGGTGTCCCGCCTCGTGGGTGCTCCTCCCGGCTACGTCGGCTACGACGAGGGCGGGCAGCTGACCGAGAAGGTGCGGCGTCGGCCGTTCTCGGTGGTCCTCTTCGACGAGATCGAGAAGGCCCACCCGGACGTGTTCAACACGCTCCTGCAGATCCTGGAGGACGGTCGGCTCACCGACGGTCAGGGCCGGATCGTGGACTTCAAGAACACGGTCATCATCCTGACCACCAACCTGGGCACCCGCGACGTGGCCAAGGCGGTGTCGCTGGGCTTCCAGGCGTCGGAGGACTCCGAGTCCAACTACGACCGGATGAAGCAGAAGGTCAACGACGAGCTCAAGCAGCACTTCCGGCCTGAGTTCCTCAACCGGATCGACGACACCATCGTCTTCCACCAGCTGCGCCAGACCGAGATCCTCTCGATCGTGGACATCATGATCCAGCGGATCGAGTCGCAGCTGCGCAACAAGGACATGGGTCTGGAGCTGACCGACAACGCCAAGAAGTACCTGGCGGCGAAGGGCTTCGACCCGGTGCTTGGTGCCCGTCCGCTTCGTCGCACGATTCAGCGCGACATCGAGGACAACCTCTCCGAGCGGATCCTCTTCAACGAGCTGACCCCCGGTCAGATCGTCGTGGTGGACTGCGAGGGCGACCCGAACGACATCGACAAGTCCAAGCTCGTGTTCCACGGTGCGGACAAGCCGGTCGAGGTTCCGGACGCCGTCCCCGCCGACCTCGGCGGCACCGCCGCCGGCACCGCCGCGGCGAGTGCCGACGAGTAGCACTACCAGCAGCAAGGGGCGCCCGCCGATCGCCTGGCCCTCTCCCTGCATCCCACCTACCCGTCAACCGTGAGCCCGCACCGGGGATCCGTCATTCGCCGGATCCGCACGGTGCAT
>NZ_JBEXHY010000108.1:0-17557 GCF_040608295.1 Micromonospora sp. NPDC005197
GCTTCCGTGGCGGCGACCGCGATGGGTCGCGCTCGGGTGCGCCGCGTGAGGGTGGTTTCCGTGGCGGCGACCGCGATGCCCCGCGTTCCGGTACGCCGCGCGAGGGTGGTTACCAGGGCGGTGGCGACCGTGGCCGTTCCGGCCCGCCCCGCGAGGGTGGCTTCCGCAGTGGAGACCGCGAGGGCTTCCGGGGCGGCGACCGTCGTGAGGGCGGCTTCCGTGGCGGCGACCGCGACGGCTCCCGTACGCCGCGTGAGGGTGGCTTCCGCGGTGGTGACCGTCGTGAGGGTGGTTACCAGGGTGGCGGCGACCGTGGCCGTTCCGGCCCGCCCCGCGAGGGTGGCTTCCGTGGCGGAGACCGCGAAGGTGGCTTCCGTGGCGGCGAGCGTGGTGGCTCGCGCCCGGGCGCACCGCGTGAGGGCGGTTTCCGTGGCGGCGACCGCGACGGCGGCTTCCGGGGCGGTGACCGTCGTGAGGGCGGCGCACCCCGCGAGGGCGGCTTCCGAGGCGGTGACCGTCGCGAGGGTGGCTTCCGCGGTGGGGACCGTGACGGTGGCTTCCGGGCCGACGAGCGGCCCCGTCGCGAGGGCGACTTTCGGCGCGACGACCGTGGCGCGGCCTCCGAGTCGTCCGAGGGTGGGCGCAGCCTGGCCCCGGCGTTGCCGGACGACATCGTCGCGACCGACCTGGACAAGGACGTCCGTGCCGAGCTGCTCTCGCTGAACAAGCCGGTTGCCGAGACGGTGGCCCGGCACCTGGTCGCCACCGGTCAGCTGATCGACGAGGACCCGGCCGAGGCGTTGGCGCACGCGCTGGCCGCCCGACGGCTCGCGTCGCGCATCTCCGCGGTCCGTGAGGCGGTCGGCCTGGCCGCGTACCACGCGGGGGAGTGGCAGACGGCGATCGCCGAGCTGCGGACGTACCACCGGATGACCGGCCTGCAGAGTCACCTGGCCGTGCTCGCCGACTGCGAGCGTGCCCTGGGCCGGCCGGAGCGGGCCATCGACCTGTTCCGCGGCGCCGACCAGGCGAAGCTGGACCAGGCCGTCGCGATCGAGCTGCTGATCGTCGCGGCCGGGGCACGGGGCGATCTCGGCCAGAAGGACGCCGCTGTCGCGATGCTCCAGGTGCCGGACCTCACCAGCGAGGCGACGGTGCCGTGGACGGCGCGACTGCGGTACGCGTACGCCGACGCGCTGCTCGCGGTGGGCCGACGTGAGGAGGCCCGCGAGTGGTTCTCCCGCGCCGCCGACGTGGACACCGAGGGCGAGACCGACGCCGCGGAGCGGTTGCTGGAACTCGACGGCGTCGTCATCGAAGGTGATGACGAGGACGAGGCCGAGGAAGTCGCCGCTGGCCCGGGTGCGCCCGGCGCGGTGCCGGCCCAGCCGGACGCCGACCTGACCGTCGGCGACGTCCTCGACGCCGACGACCTCGAGGACGAGGACGACCTCGACGAGGACGACGAGGACGACGAGGACGACGAGGACTACGAGAACTACGACGACGACGACGAGGAGGACGGCGTCGCCGGCCGCTCGGACGAGCACGAGGGCGGCGAGGACGTCGCGGGCGACGACGAAGACGAAGACGTCGACGACCGCCACCCGGACGCGGGCGACGTCGCCCCGGCAGCCACCACGGACCGGAGCACGCCCGCCAGCGACGACAGCCGCGCAGGCGGCGCGGTGAACGGCGACGGGACCGCCCCCACCCGGGGTGACGAGCCGGAGTCGACGCAGCGGTGAGCGCGGACGCCGGGAAGCGGCTGATCGACGGGTACACCCTGGTGGTCTTCGACCTGGACGGGGTGATCTACCTGATCGACCGGCCGATTCCCGGCGCGGTCGACGCGGTGGCTCGGCTGCACGCCGAGGGGCGGGCGGTGGCGTACGCCACCAACAACGCCTCCCGCCGCTCCAGTGACGTCGCCGACCTGCTGACCGGGATGGGCGTGCCGGCACGGCCGGAGGAGGTGCTCACCTCCGCCGCCGCGTCGGCCGAGCTGCTGCGCGAGCGCCTGCCGGCCGGGGCGCCGGTGCTGGTGGTCGGCGCGGAGGCGCTGCGCGCCGAGCTGCGCGCGGTCGGGCTGACCCCGGTCACCCGCGCCGACGAGAAGCCGGCCGCGGTGGTGCAGGGCTACGGTCCGCAGGTCGGCTGGGCCGAGCTGGCCGAGGCGTCGATCGCCGTACGGGCCGGGGCGATCTGGGTCGCCACCAACACCGACCGGACGCTGCCCAGCGCCCGGGGCCCCCTGCCCGGCAACGGGTCGCTGGTCGCGGTGCTGCGAACCGCGTTGGAGCGGGACCCCGACCTGGTGGTCGGCAAGCCGGAGTCGGCGCTGTTCGAGACCGCCGCCCGGCGCGGCGACGGCGGCCGAGCCCTGGTCGTCGGGGACCGGTTGGACACCGACATCGAGGGCGCCCGCCGAGCGGGACTGGACAGCCTGCTCGTGCTCACCGGCGTCAGCGGCGTACCCGAGCTGCTCGCGGCCGAGCCACGACGGCGGCCCACGTACGTCGCGCGGGACCTGGCGGGGCTCTTCGACCCGGCGGCGGCCGTGCAGGTCCCGGGCTCGACGAACGGCGGCGGCTGGTCCGTCACCGACCGCGACGGGACGCTGGAACTGGCCGGCGCCGGCCGGGATCTGGACGCCCTCGCCGCGCTCTGCGCGGCGGCGTGGTCGGCTCCGGAGCTGCCGGCGATCCGCGCGGTGGGACCGGACGCGGCTGCCGCGCTGGAGAGCTTCGGGTTGGCCACCGACGGGTGACGCCGTCGAGCGCGCTCGTCAGAGCAGCTTGCGCAGCTTCATCAGGTCGAACGGGTTGGCCTTGATCGACACCCGGCGGGAGGTGACCGCCTTGGTGACGTCCAGGTCACCTCGGACCAGGGCGAGCAGATCGTCGCTGGACGTGCTCAGCGCGATCTTGGCCTTCGGGTCGTCGCCGTCGGTCAGCTCGACCAGCCGGCCACCGCTGATCTTGCCGTGGAACGCCGTGTCCAGGTCGGTGATCCGGCAGGCCAACGTCCGGTCCAGGTCGATCCGGTCGCGGACCGTCTCGGCGTTGCGGTCCAACCGGGCGGCCAGCTCCTGCAACGCCTGCCGGCACTCGTCCACGCTGGCCACATCTCCCCCTCGCCGATCGCCACGCCGTCCCCGGCACCGTACCGCACGAGGCAGTCCGGGGTGCCCGGTAGCGTGACACCTGCAGACCCCGCCCCATGGAAGGACTCAGGCATGCAGGACGCGTGGCGCGCCTACCTCGAACTGGCCCTGGGCCTGGCGGAGGCGCCCCGGAAGAAGGCCCAGGACGCGGTGCGTCGCCTCGTCGGCTCGGGCGGCGCGACCGCCGCCCAGCTGCAGGCCCTCGGCGAGGAGCTGGTCACCACGGGCGCCGCCAACCGGGAGGCGCTGACCAAGCTGGTCCGCTTCGAGGTCGACCGGGCCCTGGGCGCGGTCGGTCTGGCCACCGCCGACGAGGTGGCCGAGCTGACCCGACGCGTGCGCGACCTGGAACGGCAACTGCGCGAGGCGCGCGCCACCGAAATGGCCGCCGGGCCCGCCCCACAGCTCGCCGTGCCCTCGACCGGGCCCGCGCCGCAACCCGATCCGACCCGCGCGGCGCAGCCCGGCAGCGGCCCGGTGCCGTCGGACGGCCCCGCCGGAGCGCCGGTCTCGGCGCCGGTGGCCAGGAAGGCCTCGGACGGTCCCGCCGCAGCGCCGGTCTCCGCGGTGGCCAAGAAGGCCGTCGCCAAGAAGGCGCTGGCGAAGAAGGCTGTCGCGAAGAAGGCCATCGTGAAGAAGCCGCCCGCGACGATCAGCCGGACCGACGACGACACCCCGCCGCCGGTCGTGCAGGACGACACCCCGACACCGGCGGTCATGCCGGCGAAGAAGGCCGCCCGTAAGCGCCGTCCGGACGGTGACTCGTGAGCGACGGCGCGCGTCCGGGCCCGCCGCCCGGCATCCGCCCCGGCCCGCCGGGAGGCTTCCGGCCCGGCCCGCCGCCGGCCGGGTCGTTCGCCGCCCGGCCCAGCCCGCCGGTGGGCGTCCGCCCCGGCCCGCCGCCCGAGGGCGTCGACGTCGGCGACGACACGGCCCGCCACCCGGCGGTGGACGCGGCCGTGCGGGCCATGGACAACGCGGCGACGCTCGCCCCGGCCGACCAGATCGCGCAGTACGAGGCGGCCTACGAGACGCTGCGCGAAACGCTCGCCACCATCGACCAGACCTGAGCAGGACGACCAGGTCGGACAGACCGGAGAACCACCCATGGCACGTCGCAACCGGCTGGACGCCGAACTCGTCCGCCGCGGGCTGGCCCGCTCGCGTGAGCAGGCCGCCGCGCTGGTCGAGGCCGGCCGGGTCCAGCTGCGCGGAGTGCTCGCGCGCAAGGCCGCCGCGATGGTCGACCCCGCCGATCCGCTGCTGGTCACCGGCGAGGACCCGACCGAGGAGTACGTCTCCCGGGGCGGGCACAAGCTCGCGGGCGCGTTGGCGGCGTTCGAGGCCGGTGGCCTACGCGTCGCCGGGCGGCGCTGCCTGGACGCCGGCGCGTCGACCGGGGGCTTCACCGACGTGCTGCTGCGCGCCGGCGCCGCCGAGGTGGTGGCCGTGGACGTCGGCTACGGGCAGCTCGCCTGGTCGCTGCGCACCGACGAGCGCGTCCGCGTCCTGGAACGCACCAACGTCCGTACCCTCGTCGCGGACGCGATCGGCGGGCCTGTCGATCTGACGGTGGCCGACCTGTCGTTCATCTCGTTGCGGTTGGTGCTGCCGGCCCTGGCCGGCTGCACCCGCGACGACGGCGACCTGGCGCTGATGGTGAAGCCGCAGTTCGAGGTGGGCAAGGAGCGGGTCGGCGCCGGCGGCGTCGTCCGCGACCCGGCACTGCGCGCCGAGGCGGTGCTCGACGTGGCCGCCGCGGCCGCTCAGCTCGGCCTCGGGTTGGCCGACGTGGCGGCCAGCCCGCTGCCCGGGCCCAGCGGCAACGTCGAGTTCTTCGTATGGTTGCGCCGGGGCGCACCACCGGCCGACCCGCAGCGCGTGCGGGCCGTGGTGGAGGCCGGGCCAAACGGCCCGACGACGGCCGGCGACGTGCCGGGCGTGGCGGCGGAGGCGGTCGCAGGGTGAACGCGTACAGCGAACGGCGCACGACGGCACGCGGCCGTGCCGGGGCGGCGGCGGCAGTGTGCCGTCCGATGGCGGACGGGCGGCCGATCCGATGAGCCGCACGGCGCTGCTGGTGACCCACACCGGCCGTCGACGTAGCACCGAGCACGCCCGGTCGGTCGCCGCCGACCTCATCGCCGCGGGCTTCGAGGTGCGGGTCATCGCCGAGGAGGCCGACGACCTCGATCTGCCCGGGATGGTTCCGGTCACCGGCCCGGAGGCCGCCGAGGGCGCCGAGATCGTCTTCGCGCTCGGTGGGGACGGCACCTTCCTGCGCGCGGCCGAGCTGGCCCGCCCGGCGAAGGCGCCGCTGCTCGGCATCAACCTCGGCAAGGTGGGCTTCCTCGCCGAGGCGGAGATCAACGATCTGGACACCGCGGTCCGGGACGTCGTCGAGCGCAACTACACCGTGCACGAGCGGCTCACGCTCGACGTCACGGCCGAGTTCGACGGTGGCCCGACCATCGAGTCGTGGGCGCTCAACGAGATCAGCGTCGAGAAGGGGGAGCGGGCGCAGATGCTCGAACTCCTCGTCGACGTGGACGGCCGCCCGCTGTCCCGCTACGGCTGCGACGGCGTGGTCTGCGCCACCCCCACCGGCTCCACCGCCTACGCGTTCTCCGGCGGCGGTCCGGTGGTCTGGCCGGAGGTGGAAGCCCTGCTGCTGGTGCCGATCAGCGCGCACGCGTTGTTCAGTCGCCCCCTGGTCACCGCACCCACGTCGACGTTCGTGATCACCGTCGACCCGTTCACCACCCTCGCCGTGCTCGCCTGCGACGGCCGGCGGGTCTACGACCTGCCGCCCGGCGCCCGGGTGACGGTGCGTCGAGGCGCCCTGCCGGTGCGCATCGTCCGGCTGCGCGCCCGTCCGTTCACCGACCGGCTGGTCGCCAAGTTCGGTCTGCCGGTGCACGGGTGGCGGGGCAGCCGCCGGTGACTGTGGCGCACACCGTCGGTGTCCGGCGGTTGTCCACCTGACGACATGTCGCCGCTGCGGCGGCGCAAGGCTAGTGACCTGGTTGTGCGCTGCGTCGCAGACTCCGATCGGTCCTCATCTACGGATGGCGGGCCCACCGGAGTTTAAGGAGCGCATCGCATGCACTGGTCCCCCCGCTGGCTCAGCGCCGGCGCGGTCGGCGCGCTGGTGGTCGGCCTCGCCGCACCGGCGTCCGCCGAGCCGCCCGTCCGGCCCACCGGCCCGAGCCTGGGCACGTCCGCCCCGGGCGCCGCGCCCGTCCGCATCACCCTCATCACCGGCGACCAGGTCGAGCTGGCGCCGGCCGCGCCGGGCCGGGTCGCCGCCACCGTACGCCCGGGACCCGGGCGTGAGCGGGTCATCTTCCAGACCCTGGAGGTCGACGGCGGGCTGCGGGTGCTGCCCAGCGACGCCCTGCCCTACGTCTCCAGCGGTGTCCTCGACGCCAACCTGTTCGACGTGCAGGAGTTGGCCGCCGACGGCTACGGCGACGCCGCGCAGGGCGCGCTGCCGCTGATCGTGCGCTACCAGGAGCAGGCGGCCGGCCGGGTCCGGCCGCTCGGCGGCCTCACCGACGCCCGCCCCCTGGAGAGCATCAACGGCGCCGCGTTGCGGGTCGGCAAGGCCAACCTCGGTGGACTGTGGAGCACCCTCGCCGGCACGCCGACGAGCCGGACCACGGCCGCCGCGCCCCGCCTGGGCGGCGGTATCGCCCACGTCTGGCTGGACGGGCGGGTGCACCCGACGCTGGAGCACAGCGTGCCGCAGATCGGCGCCCCGACGGCCTGGGCGGCCGGCCGCGACGGCAGCGGCGTGAAGGTGGCCGTACTCGACACCGGCGTCGACGCCACCCACCCCGACCTGGCCGGACGGATCGCCGAGGCGCGGGACTTCTCCGGCAGCGGCAGCGCCCGCGACGGCCACGGCCACGGCACGCACGTCGCGGCCACCATCGCGGGCAGCGGCGCCGCGTCGGCGGGGCTGCGCAAGGGCGTCGCGCCGGGCGCGCGACTGCTGGTCGGCAAGGTGCTCGACGACGCCGGCTCGGGCTACGACTCGGCCATCATCGCCGGCATGGAGTGGGCCGCCCACTCCGGCGCGAAGGTCGTCAGCATGAGCCTCGGCGGCGACCCGACCGACGGCACCGACCCGATGAGCCAGGCGGTGAACGACCTGACCGCCGAGACCGGCGCGCTCTTCGTGGTCGCCGCCGGCAACGCGGGCGCGGCGCGTACCGTCGGCTCGCCGGGCGCGGCCGCGGCGGCCCTCACCGTCGGCGCGGTGGACCGCGACGACAACCTGGCCGAGTTCTCCAGCCGTGGGCCGCGCCTGGGCGACAACGGCCTGAAGCCGGAGATCACCGCGCCGGGCGTCGGCATCGTCGCCGCGCGGGCCGCCGGCACCACCATGGGTACGCCGGTGGGCGACGCCTACACGACCGCGTCCGGCACCTCGATGGCCACCCCGCACGTGGCGGGCGCGGCGGCGATCCTCGCGCAGGACCACCCGGACTGGTCCGCCGGCAAGCTGAAGGACGCGCTGGTCAGCACCACCAAGGCGAACCCGGCGCTGACCGTCTTCGAGCAGGGCGGCGGTCGGGTCGACGTGGCGCGGGCGCTCACGCAGCGGGTGTACGCCTCGGCCACCGCCGACTTTGGCCGGGTCTCCACCGGCGGCGCGGTGGCCGAGCGGAGTGTGACGTACACCAATGGCACGGCGGTCGCGCGGACCCTGCGCCTGGCCCTGGAGCTGCGCAACCTGGACAGTGGCGCGGCCGAGACCGATGGCGTCGCCGTCGCGTCCGGCGAGGTGACCGTGCCGGCGGGCGGCAGCGTGGCGGTGCCGCTGCGCGCCGACCCGGCGAAACTGGCCCGGGGCGCGCACGGGGGATGGCTGGTGGCGACCGGCGCGGACGGCGTCGCCGTGCGCACGCCGGTGGGCCTCACCGTCAGCGGTCCGATCCACGACGTCACGATCAAGGTGCTGGGCCGGCAGGGTCAGTTGACCCTCTCGCCTGCGCTGACCCTCTTCGGTGAGCAGCCCGAGTCGGACTACTGGGGCTGGTGGCCGGGCGAGGGCACCCTGCGGGTCGAGGAGGGCACCTACCTGCTGACCGCGCTGGTCGAGCACGGCGCCCCCCTGGACGAGCAGCTGACCGAGGCCGTCGAGCCGGAGCTGACCGTCGACCGGGACCTGACCGTGGTGCTCGACGCCCGCAAGGGCACGCCGGTGCGGATCGAGACGCCGAAGCCCAGCGAGCAGCGGGCCACGCTCAGCTTCTACGTGCACCGGGTGTTGGGCAACGGCCGGCAGATCGACCACGGCGTCATGGCCTACAGCACCATTCAGCAGGTCAACGTCACGCCGACCCGCCAGGTGCGTCAGGGTGAGTTCGAGTTCGCCTCCCGCTGGCAGCTCGTCGCGCCCATGGTGGACGCCACGATCAGCGGGGTGTCCGGCCCGTCGGACATCAACCTGCTGGGCACGTCCCCGGCGCCGACCGGTCGACGGAAGCTGCCGCTGGTCTGGGCCGGCACCGGAACCCCGGCCGAGCTGGCCCGGGTGCGGGGCGCGGCGGCGCTGCTCGCCGCCGACCCGAACCGCAACGAGGATGAGCAGGTGGCCGCCGCGGCGGCGGCCGGCGCCGCGGCGGTGCTGATCGTCCGGCCCGAGGACCAGAGCGCGTGGACGGTCTGGCGGCCGGCGGGGGAGCGGCTGCCCATCCCGGCGATGGTCGTCGCGTACGACGACGGGCAGCGGCTGATCGCGGCGGCGCGTAAGGGCCGGGCGACGCTGGACCTGACGCTGACCGTGGACAGCCCGTACCTGTACGACGTGTGGCAGGTGTCGAAGGGCCGGGTGCCGGAGCGGATCGTGCACACGGTGACCGCGAAGAACACCGCCGAGGTGACCACCAGCTACGGCGACACGGGCGCGGGCTGGGCCACCGAGGAGCGGTTCGGCTGGCGTCCGTGGCAGGAGTACTCCTGGAACGACGACCAGCGCCTGGTCCGCAACGGGACCACCCGGCAGGAGTTCGTCAGCGCCGGGGACTCCTGGTGGCAGCACCGGGTGCTGCACAAGGAGATGTTCATGCAGTGGGGGCAGGTGACCGGTGGGCTGACCCAGGAGCCCCGACGGTACGCCGCCGACGACCGGGAGACCGAGACCTGGCACGCGCCGGTGGTCCGTCCGGCCGTGCCGGCCAGCGGGACGCCGGTGCCCACCCGGACGGGCGACAGCCTGGACGTGCGGGTCCCCGAGTTCGTCGACGCCGACGGGCATTACAGCGTGGCCGGCAACAGCGAGGAGGCGGACACCGTCGAGGCTCGCCTCAGCCGCGACGGTCAGCAGATCGCCGACCTGTCCGGCGGCTGGGCGCCGGTGCCGACCACAGCCGGGGCGGCCCGCTACCGCCTCGACGTGACGACGCGCCGGGCCTCGAACGAGTGGCGTTACGCCACCCGCACCGACACGGCGTGGCAGTTCAGCTCGGCCCGGCCGGCGGGTGACGCCGCCGTGCCGCTGTCGCTGCTGCAGGTGGACTACCGGGTGCCGGCCGACCTGCTCGGCACCGTACCCGGCAACCGACCGCACCAGCTGGGGCTGACCCTGCGCCAGCCGACCGGAGTCGCCGCGCCGACGGGCACCAGCCTGACGGTGCAGGTCTCCTTCGACGAGGGCGTCACCTGGCGGTCCGCGCCGACCAGAGGGTCGGGGACCCGCTGGACCGCGACCGTGCCGGCCGGGCGCGCAACCGTGTCGCTGCGGGTGCACGCCACCGACCGCAACGGGAACTCCGTCGACCAGACGGTGCTGCGCGCGTACGGGCTGCGCTGACTCCGAGCGTGTCCGGCCGGGTCCGCCGTCGCTTCGGACGGCGGGCCCGGCCGCGTTCAGAGCCAGCCGCGCCGGGCGACCTGGAACGCCAGCCCGGGTCGGGTGTCCACGCCGGCGGCGTCCATCAGGTCGGCGAGGCGGCGCTGCACCGTCCGGCGGCTCACCCCGAGCTGGGAGGCGATGGACTTGTCCGGTACGCCGGCCACGAACAGCGACAGCAGCCGGGCCTCGTCGGCGTCGGGCTGGTAGCCGTCGACCGGACGGTCGTCGGCCTCGTCGCGCCGGATCTCGGTCGCGGTGGCGGCGAGCGGGTCGTCGAGTCGCAGCCGGGTGGCCACCCGCCAGTGGCTCTCGAAGAGGGCGAGCAGCGCGTCGAGCAGTTGGCTGCGGCCGATCACCGCGGCGCTCGGCTCGCCGCCGTCGCGGTCGGCCACCAGCGGGCAGATGGCGGTACGCGCGTCCACGATGGCCAGTCGGACCGGCAGCCGGTCCAGCACGCGGGCCTGCTCGCCGGCGGCCACCCCCTTGGCCAGGTCGGCCAGCGCGCCCGGCTCCAGCAGCAGGTCCCGCTCGTAGATGGCCCGGTAGCTCACCCCGCGGGCCAGCGCGTCGAACTCCTCGACGTTCTCCGGGCCGGCCATGGCGAGGGGGTTCGCCCGGCAGAACCACAGCACCTCGTCGCGGGCCGAGTTCTGCAGGTCGCGCAGCCGGTCGCGCAGCACCCGACCGCCCCGGATCACCTCGACCAGGTGGTCCACGTGGTGGCGGCGCAGCCCGGAGCGGTACTCCTCGGCCAGTTGGGTGACCCGGCGCCGGGCCGCCTCCAGGTCCTCCTGGCGGCGCAGCAGCGTCGCGCCGAGGGCGACGTCCGGGGCGGTCGGGCGCAGCGGGGCGTCCGGGTCGTTGTCTGTGGGCTGCACCAGACCCTTGGCCCGCAGCGCCTCGACCTGCTCGACGACCTGCGCCCGGGGCCGTCGCAGCCGGCGGACCAGCTCGTCGACGCGGGCCGTGGTGAGTTGGAGCAGGCAGCGGTAGAGCTCCTCCTCGGCGGGGGTCAGGCCGATCACGTCCGACACGGGGCAAGACTGTACGTCGGTAAGGTGCGGGCCGTGCCGGGGCCCGGCCGTGGGGCCCGTCGGCTGGTCAACTGTCGGCCCTCGCGTCTACTGTCGGGTGCTGTGCTGGAAGAGCTGCGCATCACCGGACTCGGCGTCATCGAGGACACCACGCTGCCGTTGACCGGCGGGATGAACGTCATCACCGGCGAGACCGGTGCCGGCAAGACGATGGTGGTGACTGGCCTCGGCCTGCTCTTCGGCGGCCGGGCCGACGCCGGGCGGGTCCGTGCCCAACCGGGCCGGGCCGTGGTCGAGGGGCGGCTACGCCTCTCCGGCCGGGTCGCCGACACGGTGCACGCCCGGATCAGCGACGCCGGTGGCGAGCCCGACGAGGACGGCTCGTTGCTGCTCAGCCGCACGGTGACGGTGGAGGGCCGCTCCCGGGCCCACCTCGGTGGCCGGAGCATGCCCGTGTCGATGCTGGGCGAGGTCGGCGAGCAGGCGGTGGCCGTGCACGGCCAGTCCGACCAGTTGCGGCTGCTGCGCCCCGCCGAGCAGCGGGCCGCTCTGGACCGGTTCGCCGGGCCGGCGCACGAGAAGCTGCTCGACGCGCTGCGCGAGGCGTACACCGGGTGGCGGCGGGTGGTCGACGACCTGGCCGACCGGCGGCGCAACGCCCGCGAGCGCAACCAGGAGGCCGACCTGCTGCGACTCGGTCTCGACGAGATCACCCGCGTCGACCCGCAGCCCGGCGAGGACGACGAGCTGAAGACCGAGGCGCAGCGGTTGGAGCACGCCGAGGGCCTGCGGACGGCAGCGCAGGTGGCCCAGCAGTGTGTGGCGGGCGGCGCGGAGGCGGCCGACGAGACACCCGACGCGGCGGCGCTGCTCGGCACGGCCCGGCGCACCCTGGAGGCGCAGGCCGGCACCGACCCGGCGCTTGGCGAGCTGGCGGCCCGCCTGGAGGAGGCGGCCACGCTGGTCACCGACGTCTCCGCGGAGCTGTCGGCGTACCTGGCGACGCTCGACGCGGACCCGGCCCGGTTGCAGCACGTCTACGAGCGGCGGGCCGCGCTGCGGGCGTTGACCCGCAAGTACGCCGACGACGTCGACGGCGTCATCGCCTGGGCCGACCGGGCCCGCACCCGACTGTCCGACCTGGACACCTCCGACGACCTGCTCGACGAGCTGGACGCCGAGGGGCAGCGGCTGGCCGGCGAGGTGGCCGACCTGGCCTCCCGGGTGTCCGTGTCCCGGCAGGAGGCGGCGGTCCGCTTCGCCGACCAGGTCACCGTCGAGCTGGCCGGTCTGGCCATGCCGCACGCCCGGATCGAGGTGGCGGTGCTGCCCCGACCGGCCGGACGGGCCGAGCCGACGCTGACGATCAACGGCGTCGAGGCGGGTGTCGCGGCGGACGGCGGCGACGAGGTGGAGCTGCGGTTGTTGGCCCACCCGGGCGCGCCGTCGTTGCCGTTGCAGCGCGGCGCCTCCGGCGGCGAGCTGTCCCGGGTGATGCTCGCCATCGAGGTGGTCTTCGCCGGCTCGGGCGGCCCGCCCACGCTGGTCTTCGACGAGGTCGACGCGGGCGTCGGCGGCCAGGCCGCGGTGGAGATCGGCCGCCGGCTGGCCCGGCTGGCCCGCAGCCACCAGGTGTTGGTCGTCACCCACCTGCCGCAGGTGGCCGCGTTCGCCGACCGGCACCTGGTGGTGGCGAAGGACACCGGCGGCGCGGTGACGACAAGCGGGGTACGCGTGGTGGAGGACACCGAGCGGGCCCGGGAGTTGGCGCGCATGCTCGCCGGTTTGCCCGATTCGGATCTGGGTATCGCCCACGCCGAGGAGCTGCTGGCCGTGGCCGCCAAGGAAAGGCGGTTGTGACGCCGCGTATTGTGAGCGCAAGCACACCGGCTTGTGCCGACGTGTGCTTCCCTGGGTAGGCGGCCCTGCTCAGGCATGTCGCGACAGAAAAGCCTGCCTCACATGCCAGGATGGTCACGATGCGTCTACCCACGTTGCGCCGGAACCGAAACGCGGAGCCGGGCAGAGTCCTCGGCACCGCGCGCCTTGATCGCCGGACGAAACGGCTGGTCGGGCGGCTGCGCCCCGGTGACATCGCGGTCATCGACCACGTCGACCTGGACCGGGTGGCGGCCGACTCGTTGGTCGCTGTCGGTGTCGCGGCGGTGCTCAACGCCAAGCCGTCGGTCTCCGGCCGCTACCCCAACCTCGGGCCGGAGGTGCTGATCGCCGCCGGCATCCCGCTCCTGGACGATCTCGGGGAGGGCGTCTTCGAGCGGATCCGCGAGGGCGACCAGGTCCGGATCGAGGGCAACACCGTCTTCGCCGGCGAGGAGCCGGTGGCGCACGGCACCCTGCAGGACGCCGAGTCGGTCGCCAAGGCGATGTCCGACGCCCGGGAGGGGCTGTCGGTGCAGTTGGAGGCGTTCGCCGCCAACACGATGGACTACCTGCGCCAGGAACGCGACCTGCTGCTCGACGGCGTCGGCGTTCCGGACATCCAGACCCAGATCCAGGGCCGGCACTGCCTGATCGTGGTGCGCGGCTACGACTACAAGGCCGACCTGGACGTGCTGCGCCCGTACATCCGGGAGTTCAAGCCGGTGCTGATCGGCGTGGACGGCGGCGCGGACGCGCTGGTCGAGGCCGGGTACACCCCCGACATGATCATCGGTGACATGGATTCGGTCACCGACGACGTGCTGCGCTGCGGCGCCGAGGTGATCGTGCACGCCTACCCCGACGGGCGGGCGCCCGGCCTGCCCCGGGTCAACGGCCTCGGCGTCCCGGCCATCACCTTTCCGGCCGCGGCGACCAGCGAGGACCTGGCGATGCTGCTGGCCGACGAGAAGGGCGCGTCCCTCCTCGTCGCGGTGGGCACCCACGCCACGCTCGTCGAGTTCCTGGACAAGGGGCGCGGCGGAATGGCCTCCACGTTCCTGACCCGGTTGAAGGTCGGGGGCAAGCTGGTCGACGCCAAGGGGGTGAGCCGGCTCTACCGGCAGAGCATCTCCGGCTCGTCGCTGCTGCTGCTGGTGCTCTCGGCGATCGCGGCGATGGCCTCCGCGGTGGCCGTCTCCACCGTCGGGAAGGCGTACCTGGGCGTGGTCGCCGAGTGGTGGGACAATTTCGTGTTCCAGTTGTACCGGCTCTTCTAGTTCCCGACCGATCAAGAGGCTGCAAGCGTGATCAACTTCCGCTACCACGTGGTGTCCCTCACCGCGGTCTTCCTGGCTCTGGCGATCGGCCTCGTGGTCGGCACCGCCGCCCTCAACGGCCCCGTCGCCGACTCGCTCAAGGAGCAGGTCACCGGGCTGCGCAAGGACAACCAGCAGTTGCGGCAGCAGGTCAACAGCATGGAGAAGCAGCTCGGTCTGGAGGAGGAGTTCGCCGAGCAGGTGTCCCAGGTCGTCCTGCCGGGCACGCTCACCGGCCGCCGGGTGGTGGTGCTCAGCCTGCCCAACGGGCGCGACCACACCGAGGGCGTGCTCAAAAAGCTCCAGCAGGCCGGCGCCACCATCACCGGCCGGGTCGACCTGCAGGACAAGTTCATCAACCCGGACAACAACTCCAACCTGCTGGAACTGGCCGTCACCGCCGCTCGGCCGACCGCGCAGACCACCGGCCTGCCGGGCAACGGCCACGGCGTGGAGACCTCCAGCGCGCTGCTGGCCAGCGTCCTGCTGGACCGGGCGCAGGGCACCGCGCCGGTCAGCGACGCCGACCGGCGGGCGGTGCTCGCCGCGTACAACAACGCCGGCTACCTGACCACCGACAACAACAAGGTCACCGGGCCGGCCGAGGCCGTCGTCGTGGTCAGCGGGCAGCCGTACGTCGACAAGGACTCCGAGAAGCGGGACGAGTCGGTCGTCAAGATCGCCGAACAGTTCGACCGGACCGGGTCGATCGTGGTGGGCGGCAACGGCTCCGCCGGTGGCAACGTGGTGTCCGTGGTCCGCGGTGACCCGGTGCTGTCGCAGACCATCTCCACGGTCGACAACGCCAACACCGTGCAGGGCCAGCTGGTCACCAGCCTCGCCCTGGTGCAGCAGCTCACCGAGAAGAAGGCCGGCCAGTACGGCGTCGGCGACAATGCCGCGTCCCTGCTGCCTAGACTGCCCCAGTGAGCGAACGACGTACCCCGGTGTCCGGAACCGACGCGCCTGAGCGGGCGACCCTGCGCCCGAGCGAGGTGGCGGCGTGAGGATGCTGGGCCGGCTGCTGATCGCCGGGGCCGGTGCCGCCGCCGCCCGGTACGCCCTCCGCGAGGTGCGGACCGCCCCGGTGGGTCCCACGCTGGAGCGCACCAACTTCCGGGGCCGGACGGTGACCCTGGCGGCCGGGCCGGCGCTCGCCGCCGGTGCGACAGCCGCGGGCGTGTTCGGCGCCACCAGCGCCGCCTCCGGTGGCGCCGCCCTGGTCGCCGGCCTCGGCGCCGGCGGTGTCGGGCTCTACGACGACGTGGTCGGAGCACGTCCGGAGCAGAAGACGGCCAAGGGCTTCGCCGGGCACCTCGCCGCGCTGCGCGAGGGACGCGTCACCGCCGGGCTGGTCAAGATCATCGGGGTGGGCGCCGCCGGGCTGGGCGCGGCCGCGCTGCTCGCCGCCGACCCGCGGGTCGCCGCGCACCCGCGCCGGAAGCGCCACGGCGCCGTCGGCCGGGGGGTCGACGTGCTGCTCGGCGCCGGGGTGATCGCCGGCACCGCCAACCTGCTCAACCTGCTCGACCTGCGGCCCGGCCGGGCCATCAAGTCCGGGCTGCTGCTGGGCGTGCCGCTGGCCGGTGGCCCGCACGGCGGGATCGCGGCCGGCGCGGCCGGCGCCGCCGCCGGCCTGCTCCGCGACGACCTGTCCGAGGACGTCATGCTCGGCGACAGCGGCGCGAACGCGCTCGGCGCCCTGCTCGGCGTCGCGCTCGCCGCCCGCAGTGGCCCGCTCGGCCGGGCCGGTCTGCTGGCCGTGCTCGCCGGGCTCACCGCCGCCAGCGAGAAGGTCAGCTTCACGGCGGTGATCCAGCGAACCCCGGGCCTGCGGCAGCTCGACGCACTGGGCCGACGCGCCGACTGACGTGACCAGACCGGCACCCCTCGCCGGCGCCGGCCGGCTGGCCGGGGCAGCCGCGCTCATCGCCGTCCTCACCGTGCTCAGCCGGCTCGCCGGCTTCGGCCGTACCGCCGTGTTCACCTGGAGCCTCGCCCCGACCGACCTGGGCGGCGCCTACGTGGTGGCCAACGCGGTGCCGAACTTCATCTTCGAGATCGTCGCCGGTGGCGCGCTGGCCAGCCTCGTCGTACCGCTGCTGGCCGGGGCGGTCGAGGCCGGCGACCGCACGGCGGTCGCCCGGACCACCGGCGCGCTGTTGACCTGGACGCTTGCCCTGCTGGTGCCGCTCGCGCTGGTCGTGGTGCTCTTCGCCGGCCCGGTGGTCGAGTCGCTGGGCCACCACCTGACCGACGCCCAGCAGCAGAGCGGCGTACGGATGCTGCGGGTCTTCGCGCCGCAGCTGCCGCTGTACGGCGTCGGCATCGTGCTCACCGGGGTGCTCCAGGCGCACCGGCGCTTCGCCTGGCCGGTGCTCGCCCCGCTGCTGTCCAGCCTCACCGTGATCGTCGTCTACCTGGGGTTCACCGCCACCCAGGGCCGGTACGCCACCGTCGCCGGGGTGAGCCCCGGCGGCGAGCTGCTGCTCTCCGCCGGCACCACCCTGGGCGTGGTGACGCTGTCGCTGTCGCTGCTCGTCCCGGTGCGCCGGCTGCGCCTGGGGTTGCGGCCCGGGTTCGGGTTCCCCGCCGACGCGCGGGCCCGGGTCGGCGCGTTGGCGGTGGCGGGCGCGGTCACCGTCACCACGCAGCAGATCGCCCTGATCGTCAGCCTGAACCAGGTCACCGCGGGCGCGCGCAGCAACCCGGGCGTCTACAACCTGGCGCAGACCGTCTACCTGCTGCCGTGGGCGGTGCTCGCGGTGCCGCTGGCCGTGGCGGCCTATCCGACGCTCGCGGCGGCGCGGTCGGCCGGCAACGAGGACGGCTACCGGGCGACCCTGGCGCCGGCCGTGCGCGGGGTGCTGCTGTTCAGTTGCCTCGGCGCGGCCGCGCTGGTCGGGACCGCGGGGCCCGTCGGGCACTTCTTCTTCCCCGCGTCCACCGCGCCGACCGCCGCCGCCGCGATCATCGGGTACGCCCCGGGCCTGGTCGGCTACGGCCTCTTCGCGATCCTCACCCGGGCGCTCTACGCGCGCGGGGAGACCCGGGCGGCGACCGCCGCGACCGCCGTCGGCTTCCTGGTGGTGCCGCCCGTCGTCCTGCTGCTCGGCGCGATCCTGCCGTTGACCGACCGGGTGCTCGCCGTGACGTCCGCCAACTCGGTGGGCATGGTGGTGCTCGGCGTGTTGCTCGTCACGGCGGTGCTGCGCAGCGCCGGCCGGCCGGCGCTTGCCGGCGCACAGCGGACGAGCGTCGGGGAGGGGAAGAGTGTAATTAGTACGGTGTAATA
>NZ_JBEXHY010000109.1:0-17361 GCF_040608295.1 Micromonospora sp. NPDC005197
CCAACAACCACACAGACCTACAGCTTCCACGCCGAAATCACACTCTTCGAGAAAGGACTTGCCTCCCGCTCACGGCGCTAAACGCAACGGCGTTGTCGTTGATGTAGTGGCATCCCCGGCCGGGGATGCCACTACATCCTTGTTATTGCACGACCTTGAACGCGGGGCGCGGGGCGCGGGTCAGGTGGTGGCGAGGCGTTGCAGGGCGCCGCGGGCTACCTCGGGGCGGGTCGTGTACCAGAACGGGGGCAGCGAGCGGCGCAGGAACGGCCCGTAGCCCCGCGCCGTCTCCAGGCGCGAATCGAGCACCGCGACGACTCCCTTGTCGCCGGTGGCCCGGATCAGTCGGCCCACTCCCTGCGCCAGCCGGACGGCCGCGATCGGCACGCTGACCGCGGCGAAGCCGGAGCCGCCGCCCGCGTCCACGGCAGCGGCGCGGGCCGCCGCGAGGGGTTCGTCGGGCCGCGGGAAGGGCAGCCGGTCGATGACCACGAGCTGGCAGGCGTCGCCCGGCACGTCCACCCCCTGCCAGAGCGACATCACCCCGAACAGGCAGCTGGACCGCTCCTCGCGGAAACGGCGGACCAGCAGCGGCAGCGCCTCCTCGCCCTGCAACAACACCGGCAGGTCGGTCCGCGCGCGCAGCAGCTCCGCCGCCTGCGTCGCGGCCCGCCGCGAGGAGAAGAGCCCGAGAGTACGACCACCGAGCGCCTCGACGAGCCCGAGCAGCTCCTCCCCGGCCGCGTCGGGCAGCCCGGAGACGCTGGGCCGGGGCAGGTGCGCGGCGACGTACAGGATGCCCTGCCGGGCGTAGTCGAACGGCGAGCCCACGTCCAGGGAGCGCCAACCCGGCCCCTCGGTCGCCGGCACGACGGACCCCGGGTTGGTGTCGCCCGCGAGCCGACGGCCGGGCGCCTCGGCGACCGGGCGGCCCGGGGCGGTGCGGGCGGCCTGCGCGGCAGCGGCCGGGGACGGTGGTGCGGGTGGCGGCGCGTCCAGCCCGAGGGCGCGGGCCACCGTGTCGAACCGGCCGCCGAGCGCCAGGGTGGCCGAGGTGGCCACGACGGTGCGTTCGTCGTACAGGTGGGTGGCGAGGGTCCCGGCCACCGACAGGGGTGCGACCACGAGGGCCCGTCGGCTGCCGCTGTCGTTCTTCTCCACCCAGGCCACGTCGTGGTCGGCCTCTTCGAGGAGCCGCTGGGCGGTGGTGGAGAGGTCGTCCAGGGCGGCCTTGGCCTGCTGCTTGCGGACCGGGTCGGGATCATCTGACTTGATCTCGCCGATCGCGTCCAGGGCGGCGCGGGTGGCCGCGTCGAGCAGCGTGCACGCCTCGCGCAGTGGCGTCGGCAGGCCGGCGGTGAGTCGACCGGCCGGGGCCTCGGCCAGCCCGACGGCGAGGGCGTCACCGGCGGCGGTGAGCGCATCGGCGGTCTCCGGCCGCAGCAGCGTACGGGCCCGCCGGGTGGTCCGGTCGATCAGCTCCGGCACCAGCTCGGCCTGGGCGGCCGAGGAGACCCGGTCGGCCAGCTCGTGTGCCTCGTCGACGATGAGCAGCTTGTGCGGCGGGACGATGTGCCAGTCGGCCAGCATGTCGACCGCCAGGAGGCTGTGGTTGGTCACCACGATGTCGGCCTCGCGAGCGCGGGCCCGGGACGCCTCGGCGAAGCACTCCGCGCCGAACGGGCAGCGGGCCGCGCCGACGCACTCCCGCGACGGCATCGAGACCAGCCGCCAGGCCTGGTCGTCGACGCCCGGGTCCAGCTCGTCGCGGTCGCCGGTGTCGGTCTTCTCGGCCCAGTCGCGCAGCCGCTCGATCTGCTTGCCCAGCCGGCCCGCCTCGCCGAGCCACTTCGTGCCGCCGCCGGGGCGGGCGGCCGGGGCGTCGAAGAGGGTGTCCTCCGGCTCGTCCTCGGTGGAGTTGTCCAGCCGGGCCAGGCAGAGGTAGTGGTGCCGGCCCTTGAGCACCGCGAACGTGGGCCGGCGGCCGAGCAGCGGCTCGACGGCGTCGGCCAGCCGGGGCAGGTCGTGGTCGACGAGCTGGGACTGCAACGCCAGGGTGGCCGTGGAGACCACCACCGGGCCGTCCACGGTGAGAGCCGGCGCGAGGTACGCCAGCGACTTGCCGGTGCCGGTGCCCGCCTGCACGAGCAGGTGCTCGCCGCTGGTCACGCACTCCTCGATGGCGGTCGTCATCTGCTGCTGGCCGGGCCGCGCCGTGCCGCCGGGGACCGCGCCGACCGCGGCCGCGAGCAGCTCCGTGCCGCTGGGCCGGGCACCCCGCCGCCGGCTTCCACCGCGGGCCGACGGGGTGGCGGAACCGGTGGCGGTGCGGGGCGGAGTCACCGTGCGACGGTACCCGCCGCCGCCGACAGCGTCCGTGCCCATCCGCCCGCGTGGCGCGGACCACCCATCGACCTCGCTGGTCCACCCCGTCCGGTTACGGCCGTGCTACGACGCGTGGGCAGTATCGGTTAGGGTGCGAATCATGCCGAGCGACGTGGTCCGAGTGATCTACCGCAAGTACGACGGCAGCGCGCACCGTGACTACCCGGCCCGTCGCCTCGCGGAGGACGATCTCGGCGTCTGGCTCGGCGTCCCCTTCGGCACCGAGTCGGTCTACCACGGCCGGCCGTCGGTGGAGAAGATCCCCTTCGTCCTGCTGGTGCCGCACCACGCGTGGTGGACGGGGATGTTCAACCCGCCGCCACGGACCAGCGAGGTCTACTGCGACATCGCCACCCCGGCCCGCTGGGAGTCCGACGACACCGTTCACCTGATCGACCTCGACCTGGACGTGGTCCGGCGGCGGGCCACCGGCCTGGTGGAACTGCTCGACGAGGACGAGTTCGCCGAGCACCGGGCCCGTTTCGGCTACCCGCAGGACGTGGTGGTCGAGGCCGAGGCGGCGGCCCAGTGGCTGTACGGCGCCCTCGGCGACGGCACCGAGCCGTTCGCCACGTCGTACCGCAAATGGTTGGCGCTGGTGGTCTGAGCCGGCGCGGGCTCACCAGCGCGGCGGCCACCGGTCGTCGTCGCCCAGCGGCGGCAGGTCGGCCAGCTTCTCCGGGTTGAGCTGGTTGAAGATGCCGGTGATCCGGCCGCCGTCGACCGAGAACGCGGTGACCACCCGGATCGGTCGCCCGTCGCTGTGCGCCGTCTCCACCTGCAGGCCGAGGACGCCGTCGACAAGCACCGGGCGGGCCCGCATCCGTCGCGCGTACCGCCCGGTCCGGCCGAACAGGCCGAGCGTGAAGCGGCCCACCGTGTCCGCGCCGACCACCGGCCGGCGGGCCGTCGGGAAGTGCCCGCCCGAGTCGCCGATCAGGACCACGTCCGGCGCGAGCACCCGCAGCAGCGGATCCAGCTCGCCGGACTCGGTGGCGGCCACGAACGCCGCGAGGACGCGCCGCTGCTCGGCCGGGTCAGCGGCGTGCCGGGGCGCGTCCGGTGCGGCGACGGCCCTGCGGGCCCGGGAGGCGAGCTGCCGGGCGGCCACCTCGCTGGTGCCGAGGACGTCCGCCACCCGGGCGAACGGCACCGCGAACACGTCGTGCAGCACGAACGCGAGCCGCTGCTCGGGCGCGAGCCGTTCCAGCAGCACCCGCAGCGCCGTGCCGACCTGGTCGGTGCGGACCGCGCGTTCGGCGGGGTCGGGGGCGTACCCACCGCTGGCTTCGCCGCCGTGCAGCGGGCTCACGACCGGTTCCGGGAGCCACTGCCCGGGGTACGCCTCGCGGCGGACCCGCGCCGAGCGCAGCACGTCCAGGCAGATCCGGGCGCAGGTGGTGGTCAACCACGCGGAGAGATCGCGGATCTCGGCGCGGGCGGCCGGGTCGGCGAGCGCCCCGGCGTAACGCAGCCAGGTCTCCTGCACCGCGTCCTCGGCCTCGCTGCGGCTGCCCAACATCCGGTGGGCCACCGCGAGCAGCCGACCCCGCTCGGCCTCGAACTCCGTCGCCAGGTCTCGCACGACCCACCACCCTCCCCCGAGCGCCACGTCCCCCTGGCGCACATCCTCCAACCAACCGGACGCGCCGGCGGCCCCGGACGTGACGGCGGGCCTCGGTGGGCCTGGTGGGCCCTGGCTGGGCCTCGGTGGGCCGGTGGGCCTCGGCGCGCGGATGGCCGGCGGTTGGGCGATGATCCGAGGATGAGCGAACCCCGGCAAGGGCAGAGCGAGCGGGTCGTGGCGCCGGACGGCGGGCCCGTGCGGGACCTGTTGCGGGTCACCGCGCCGGTGGATCTCGCCGCGATCGATCCCCGGTCCACGCCCGGCCTGCCGCCGGCCGAGGTGGTCGGCGAACACCGCAAGACCTGGGCCCGTGCGCAGGTGGCGCTGGTCGGCGAGGAGCTGGGCCGGCAGCAGGAGATGCTCTTCGCGATGGCCAAGGCCGGCTCGGAGCACCCGGCGCGCCGGGTGCTGCTGGTGCTCCAGGCGATGGACTGCGGTGGCAAGGACGGCACGATCAAGCGGGTGGCCGGCGCGATGAACCCCCTCGGCCTGCACATCCGGTCGTTCGGTCCGCCGACCCCGCAGGAGCTGCGGCACGACTTTCTGTGGCGGATCCGCCGGGAGCTGCCTCCGCCCGGGTACGTGGGGATGTTCAACCGCTCACACTACGAGGACGTGTTGATCGCCCGGGTCGGGTCGTTGGTGCCGGAGGCGATCTGGCGGGCCCGCTACGACCAGATCAACTCCTTCGAGCGGGAGTTGGTCGACGACGGGGTGACCGTCGTGAAGGTGATGCTGCACATCTCGTACGCCGAGCAGGGCGAGCGACTGCTGGAACGGCTCACAGATCCGCACAAGCACTGGAAGTACAACCCGTCGGACGTCGACTCCCGGGCGCAGTGGGACGACTACCAGGCCGCGTACGCCGAGGCGCTGAGCCGGTGCGGCACGGACGCCGCGCCGTGGTTCGTGGTGCCGGCGGACCGCAAGTGGTACCGGGACTGGGCCGTGGCACACCTGCTGCGGGAGACGTTCGACACGCTCGATCTGGGGTATCCGCCTGCCGATTTCGACGTGGCGCGCGAGCGTGAGCGGTTGGCCGCTGGGGGAGCGGGGACGGTTGGGACGCCCGAGATGAACAGCAGGTGAACGAGCGGTGAATGTGGCCTGGCCAGGGGTGGGCCGACGAATTTGCAGTTCTGGCGTTTCCTAGCATTCACCGAGCGGACGCCGACGGACGCCGCCACCCTTCCACCGACGCGACGAGGTCTGTGCTGTGAAGTTTTCCTTCCGCCCCACCGAGGGCGCCTTCTACGAGCTCTTCACCAGGGCCGCGCAGAACCTGGTCCGGGGCACCGCGCTGTTGAACGAGCTGGCTCTGCCCGGTGTCGACGTGCAGTCGGTCAGCGAGCGGCTGACCGAGGTCGAGCACGACAGCGACCAGATCACGCATGATCTCTACAAGAAGATCAACTCGACCTTCATCACGCCGTTCGACCGGGAGGACATCTACCGGCTCGGCTCGCTGCTCGACGACGTGATGGACCACCTGGAGGCGGTCGGCGACCTGCTGTACCTGTACGGGCTGACCGAGCTGCCGGCGCTGCCCCGGGAGCTGCACGAGATGGTCAACGTGCTCGACCAGCAGGCCAAGCTGACCGCCGAGGCGATGCCCCGGCTGCAGTCGATGAAGGATCTCGAGGACTACTGGATCGAGTGCAACCGGCTGGAGAACGAGGGCGACCGGATCAACCGGCAACTGCTCGTCCGGCTCTTCTCGGGTGAGTACGACGCGTTGACGGTGCTGAAGATGAAGGAGGTCGCCGACGAGTTGGAAGCCGCCTGCGACGCCTTCGAGCACGTGGCCAACACGGTCGAGACCATCGCGGTCAAGGAGTCCTGAACCGGTGACTCCCGAACTCATCGCCGTCCTGGCGGTGATCGCGGTGGCCCTGGCGTTCGACTACACCAACGGCTTCCACGACGCCGCCAACGCGATCGCGACAAGCGTCTCCACCCGCGCGCTGACACCCCGGATCGCCCTCGGCCTCGCCGCGGTCGGCAACTTCATCGGTGCCCACTTCGGCGCCGGGGTCGCCAAGACCGTCGGCGACGGCCTGGTCACCCTCCCCACGGGGGTGAGCAGCCTCGGGGTGGTCTTCGCCGGGGTACTGGGTGCCATCGCCTGGAACCTGATCACCTGGTACTTCGGCCTGCCGTCGTCGTCCTCGCACGCGCTCTTCGGCGGCCTGGTCGGCGCGACCCTGCTGTCCAGCGGCGGCATCGTGCAGTGGGGCAACATCGGCGAGAAGGTCATCCTGCCGATGGTGCTCTCGCCGATCGTTGGCCTCACCCTCGGTTACCTGCTGATGCTGGCGATCCTCTGGCTGTTCCGCAAGGGTCAGCCGGGAAGGCTCAACCGGGGTTTCCGCCACGCGCAGACCGTGTCCGCCGCCGCCATGTCGGTCGGCCACGGCATGCAGGACGCCGCCAAGACGATGGGCATCGTGGTGCTGGCGCTCTACACCGGCGGTTTCCAGGAGAGCAAGACGCACATCCCGGGCTGGGTCTTCTGGACCTCGGCCACCATGCTGGCCCTCGGCACGTACGCCGGTGGTTGGCGGATCATCCGCACCCTCGGCCGCAAGATCATTGACCTCGGGCCGCCGGAGGGCTTCGCCGCCGAGACGGTGGCCAGCGCGGTGCTCTACTTCAACGCCCTGGTGCTGAAGGCGCCGATCTCCACGACCCACACGATCACCTCGGCGATCATGGGTGTGGGCGCGACCAAGCGGCTCTCCGCGGTCCGCTGGAACGTCGCCGGCAACATCGTGATCGCCTGGATCATCACGTTCCCGGCGGCCGCGCTGATCGCCTGCGTCGCCTACCTGCTGGTCCGGCCGCTCTTCGGCTGACCGGACCCAGCACGTGGAACGGCCCCGGTCACCGCGACCGGGGCCGTTCGTGTCACTCGTAGCGGACGCCGATCTGCTCGCGGATCGTGTCCAGCAGGGTCATCACCTCAAGCGTCGTGGTGTGCGGCACCAGCGGGCTCTCGGTCAGCCCGGCGGCCAGGCAGCGCTGCACCTCGATCGCCTCGTACTGGTAGCCGTTGCCGGCCTCCTCGGCGGAGATCGTCTCGGGCGCGAAGCCGTCCCGGTGCAGGGTCAGCGAAGCCGGCCGGAAGAACGGCTCCGGCAGGTCGATGCGGCCCGTGCTGCCGGTGATCGAGGCGGCCAACGAGCTCGCCCCGACCATGCCGCAGCTCAGCGTGGCCACCGCCCCGCTGTCGTACCCGAACAGGATGCCGGTGTTCTCATCGGTCCCCTCCGGGCCCAGGTGCGCCCAGGAGCGGATGTGCTGCGGCACGCCGAGCAGCAGGTGCGCCAGGCTGATCGGGTAGATCCCCAGGTCGAGCAGCGCGCCCCCGCCCAGCGCCGGGTTGCGCATCCGGTGCTCCGGCGGGAACGGTCCGGCCACCCCGAAGTCGGCCCGGACATTGCTGACCGTGCCGATGGCACCCTCGGCGATCAGCTGGACCGCGCGAAGGATGAGCGGGTTCGTCCTCATCCACATGGCCTCCATCAGGAAGACCCCGGCGGCGCGGGCCGTGTCCACCAGCTCGGTGCTGGTGGCCAGGTCGAGGGTGAACGGCTTCTCCAGCAGCACCGCCCGGCCAGCGGTCAGGCAGGTCAGCGCCGCCTCGTGGTGCGCCGCGTGCGGGGTCGCCACGTAGATCACGTCGACCTCCGGATCGGCGGCCAGCTCCACCCAGGAGCCGTACGCGCGCTTCGCGTCGTACGTGTCGGCGAACCGCTGCGCGCTGTCGGCGGAGCGGGAGCCGACCGCGACCAGTTCGGCGTCCGGCACCAGCCGGAGGTCTTCGGCGAAACGGCTGGCGATGTGGCCGGTGGCCAGGATGCCCCAACGAGTCATGCCGGAAACGCTAGCCGAACCGGGTGAACCGCCCCCTGCCCGGCCGCCGCCCAGCTCATCCGTCGAGACCTCGGTGCTCCTCACCGCGACGACATACCTCGCAGGCCGCCCACCTCGTTCGAGCAAAGGAGGCGCGTGGGTGGTCGGCGGTCGAGCGGAGCCCACCGGCGCACGCCGGCCGGTGGCGGCGGGCCGGGGAACTAGGCTCGCGCCATGACGATCGACAGCGACGGCTTCGCCGCGCCCGCCGCCCTGGTCGAGCACGCCCGCCGGTTCCAGGCCGAGGGCGGTACCCCGGCGACGCCGCGCGTCGCGGCCACCGTGCTGCTGCTGCGTCCGACCGACACCGACTTCGAGGTGTACGTCATCCGCCGCGTCGCCGCGATGACCTTCGGCGGGATGTACGCCTTCCCCGGCGGCGGGGTGGACCGCTCCGACTCGGCGGCGCACCTCGACTGGGCCGGCCCGGCGCCGGCCGAGTGGGCAGGGCGGCTCGGGGTGGCCCCGGACGCCGCCCAGGCGGTGGTCTGCGCCGCCGCCCGGGAGGTCTTCGAGGAGGCCGGCGTGCTGCTCGCCGGGCCCGATCCGGCGACGGTGGTGGGCGACGTCAGCGGTGACGACTGGGAGTCGGCCCGGCAGGACCTGGAGGGGCGTCGGCTGGGCTTCGCGGCGCTGCTCGCCGACCGTCACCTCACGCTGCGGTCGGATCTGCTGCTGCCGTGGAGCCGCTGGATCACCCCGGAGTTCGAACCGCGCCGCTTCGACACGTACTTCTTCGTCGCTCTGTTGCCGGCGGGGCAGCGGACCCGCGACGTCTCCGGCGAGGCCGACCACACCCTCTGGATCCGCCCGGCGGACGCGCTGGCCCGCGCCGAGGCGGGCGAGCTGACCATGCTGCCGCCGACCCTGGTCACGCTGGCCCAGGTGGCGGCTGCCGGCGACCTGGCCGGCGTGGCGCGGGCGGCGGCCGACCGGGACGCCGCCACGCCCATCACTCCGCGCCTGGACCTCCCGGCCGACGGCGAGCCCCGCTTCGTGCTCGGCTGACCCCAGCCGGCGGCCCGCCGTATCCCTGGGGGGTACGGCGGACCGGCGGCCCGTCAGTAGTGCCCGACGTAGCGGTAGTTGGCGTTGAGGCTGCCCGGGGCGGCGTGCGCCGGTGCCAGCGCGTCGAACGGCGCCACCGTGAGGAAGCGGACGAACTGCTGGTCCGGCTCCGCATTGGGCGCGTAGGTGAGGACGTCGATGTCGCCCGGCGCGACGTCGCGCTCGACCCAGTCCATCAGCGGCTGGAGGAACTCCGGGATGCCGACCTCCGACGGGTGCTCGGTCGGCTCCGGCCCGAACAGGCAGTGGTAGCCGGCGGGAACCATGTACAGCCGTGTGAACGCCTCGCTGCCGCCGCGACGCTGCACGGCCGCGTAGTAGTCGACCGTCGAGAACGGGGGGACGGAAGGGTCCGCCCAGCCGTGGTAGAGGATCAGCTTGCCGCCCTGGTCGCGGAACTCGGACAGGTCCGCGTCGGTGGCGTTGTAGATGGCGTCGCCCAGCACGTTCAGCCGGTCGAACGTCGCCCGGGTGAACCGCACGTCGTTCAGTTGGAAGTCGGCCGGCGGGCTCTGCGGGTACGCGAGGTACTTCAGGTAGTTGAGCGCGATCCTCCCGGTGTTGCCGTCCACCGGGGAGCCGGAGCGCACCACGAACTCGTCGATCCAGCCCAGCTCCGATCCGTACGGCATGCCTCCGGGGTAGAGCCCGTTCGGGCCCCGGTAGAACGCCACAACGGCCGCCACCTGGGCGGGCGTTAGGCAGTCGGGTCGGTCCGTGCCACGCGGGCAGCGCAGCGACGACGGCTGGAACCCGCACCGCCGCGGATCCTCGATGACCGCGCCGCACTTCTGCACAACCGCCTCGTGCAGCGCGGGAATCTTCTCCGGGCCGAGGATCTGCCGGCCCGACGCGTCGGTGTTGCGCAGCACCACCCAGGCGTTGAGCAGCGCCAGCGGCGCCAGGTTGTGCACCGGTGCGCCGGCCAGGATGCCGTCGAAGTCGGACGGGAACCGCTGCGCCAGCATCAGCCCCTGCCGGCCGCCGGTCGAGCAGCCGTCGAAGTACCGGTACGTCGGCCCGTGCCCGTAGTACGCGACCATCACCGCGTCCGCCACCCGCCGCAGCCGGTGCTCGGACAGCAGCCCGAACTCCAGTCGCGTCCGAGGGTCGGCGCCCCACGTCGCGGGCTCGCTGGTCTGCGGGTCGCCGGTGTGCCCGGTGTCGTCGGAGGCCAGCACCAGCCTGCCGTCCCGCGCGGCCGCGCACTGGAACCCGAAGAGCGGCAGGGTCAGGTCGGGCACCGTGCCGCAGAGCCCGCTACAGCCCTGCTGCACGTACTGCCCCGTCCATCCGGAGACGGGGAGCTTGACGGTGAACCGTGTCTGCGGCCGGATCACCCCCTGCACCATGCAGAATTCCTGGCCCTCGGCGTTGGTGTCCCGTTCCGCCGACGTCACCGACACCTGCGGGATCCGCGCCCCGGCCAACCCCGCGCACCGGTCGGTGGGCGGGTCGGTGGCGGATCCCGGCGTGACGATCAGGGGTACGGCGGTCAGCAGTGCCAGAACAGTTCGGATCATGCTTCCCTCCTCTTTGGAGGGAGATTAGGCAGTTCGGCGGGCCTTTCGAATCGGTCCCGGGACGGGACTCACGGTCATCCCCGGGGCGGAGCGGTGCCCGGCCGGACCAGGCCGCACTCGTAGGCGAGCACAGCCGCCTGCACCCGGTCGCGCAGACCGAGCTTGAGCAGAATCGCCGACAGGTGGGTCTTCACGGTGGCCCGGCTGAGGACCAGGCGCTCCGCGATCTCGTCGTTGGAGAGCGCCCGCGCGACCAACGTGAGCACCTCGATCTCACGCGCGCTGAGCGCGTCGAGCGCCGGCGGGGGAGTGCCGCCGGGCAGTTCGCTGGCGAACCGGTCGAGCAGCCGCCGGGTGACGGTCGGCGCGAGCAGCGCCTCACCGCGCGCCACCACCCGTACCGCCGTGGCCAGCTCGTCGGGGCGGATGTCCTTGAGCAGGAAGCCGCTGGCACCGGCCCGCAGCGCCGCGAACACCGGCTCGTCCAGGTCGAACGTGGTCAGCATGATGATCCTCGCCGCCTGGCCGGCGGCGACCAGCCGGCGGGTCGCCTCGATGCCGTCCAGCCGGGGCATCCGTACGTCCATCAGGATCACGTCCGGTCGCAGGCGCCCGGCCAGAGCCACGGCCTCCAGGCCGTCGCCCGCCTCGCCGACCACCTCGAGGTCCTCGCGGCTCTCAATGATCATCGCGAACCCGGCTCGCACGAGGGCCTGGTCGTCGGCGATCAACACCCGGATGGCCGCCGTCATGCCGAGGTGAGCGGCAGGTCCGCCCGTACCCGAAAGCCGCCACCCGGCACTGGCCCAGCGTCCAGCGTCCCGCCCAGCAGCCGGGCCCGTTCCTGCATCCCCACGATCCCCCGGTGCGCGGAACGGTCGACCCGGCCGCTCGGACGGGCCGGGCCGTCGTCGCGGATCTCCAGCCGTACCGACCGGGGCGAGCACCGCACCGTCACCCGGGCCAGGGTGGCCTGGCTGTGCCGCAGCGTGTTGGTCAGCGACTCCTGCACGATCCGGTACGACGAGAGGTCCACCGCCGCCGGCAACGGTGGCAGGGCCGGTTCCCGGTCCAGCTCGACGGTCAGCCCGGTGGCCCCCAGCGACGCGGCCAACGTGTCCAGTTGCGCCAGACCGGGCTGCGGGGTGGCCGAGCCGGGCTCGGTGTCGGCGCTCATCGTCTGCAACAGCACCCGCAGCTCGGACAGGGTGGAACGGGCCGCCAGATCGATCGAGGTGAGCGCCGCGCGGGCCAGGTCGGGTCGACGGTCGAAGACGTCCTGCGCGGCGCCGGCCTGCACGACGATCACCGACACCGTGTGGACCAGCACGTCGTGCAGCTCGCGGGCGATCCGTTCGCGTTCCTGGGTGACGATGCGCCGCTCGGAGTCCTGCCGGCGCAGCGCGCGGGTCCGGCCCAGCTCACCGAGGGTCCAGCCGAGCGCCGGGCCGGCGATCGCGAGCAGCACGTTGCGCCAGTCGCCGTACGCCAGCTTCCAGGGCGTCCCGGCCACCAGCAGGCCGAGCACCCACAGCGACCGCGACGGCGGCCTCCGCCGCGCGTACCCGGCGAGCACCGCGGCGACCTGACCGAGCCAGCCGATGGCCGGACTGAGCGACTCGATGCCGATCCCGGCGAGGACGGCCACCGCCATCGCGGCCTCCGGGTGGCGGCGCAGCACCGCGATGGTGCCGGCCTGCACCGCCGCCAGTGCGATGGCGGCGGCGTACCCGAGCACGTGGTGTGGCCCGTTCGGCGTGACCAGGATCAGCGCCGCGAGCACGACGAACAGGCCGACGGCGACCCGCTGGTCGGGCCGGCATCCGCGCAGGAGCCTGCCGGGTGAACGCACCCGGTGATCGTAGGCAGCTCACGGATCGACGGTCATCGGCCGCGGGAACGACGAAGCGGTCCGTCCGGAGACGGACCGCCTGCGTCGCGGAGGGAAGGGGGAAGCTCAGCCGAAGCGGCCGGTGATGTAGTCCTCGGTCTTCTTGACGCTCGGGTTGCTGAAGATCTTCTGGGTGTTGTCGTACTCGATGAGACGGCCCGGGTCGCCGGTCTTCTCGATGGAGAAGAAGGCGGTCCGGTCCGACACACGGGCGGCCTGCTGCATGTTGTGCGTCACGATGATGATCGTGAACTTGTCCTTGAGCTGGAACATCAGGTCCTCGATGGCCAGCGTGGAGATCGGGTCCAGGGCCGAGCAGGGCTCGTCCATCAACACGACCTGCGGCTCGACCGCGATGGTCCGGGCGATGCAGAGCCGCTGCTGCTGACCGCCGGAGAGGCCCGCGCCGGGCTTGCCCAGCCGGTCCTTGACCTCGTCCCACAGGTTCGCCGAGCGCAGCGCCTTCTCGGCCGCCTCGTCCAGGATCGACTTGCGCCGGACGCCGTTGAGCTTCAGCCCGGCCACCACGTTCTCGAAGATGCTCATGGTGGGGAACGGGTTCGGCCGCTGGAAGACCATGCCGATGGTGCGCCGGACCGCGGTGACGTCCACGTCCCGGTCGTAGATGTCCTGGTCGTCGATGGTCAGGCTGCCCTCGACCCGGGCCCCCGGCAGCACCTCGTGCATCCGGTTGATCGACCGCAGGAAGGTCGACTTGCCGCAGCCGGACGGCCCGATGAGAGCGGTGACCGTCTTCGGCTCGACAGTCAGGTTGATGTTCTCGATCGCCTTGAACCCGCCGTAGTAGGCGGTGACGTTCGAGGCGGAGACGCGCTTGGCCATGGTGGTACCTCCGGGGTTCATCGGCTGAGCCTGTTGCGACGGGCCAGCAGTTTCGCCGCGATCGTCAGGATGAGCACGAGGGCGACCAGGGTGAGTGCCGCGGTCCACGCCCGTGCCGGCGCGTACTTCGACGCGTCACCGGCCTGCTGGTAGACGAAGAGGGACAGCGACGACTGGTTGTTCTCGAAGGGGTTGGTGTTGATCGCGGCGCCGCCGCCGGCGACCAGGAGCACCGGAGCGGTCTCGCCGGCCGCGCGGGCGATGGCGAGCATGACGCCGGTGACGATGCCGGGCAGCGCCGTCGGCACCACCACCCGCAGGATGGTCTTCCACTTGGGAATGCCGAGCGCGTACGCGCCCTCGCGCAGTGGCGGCGGGACGAGGCGGAGCATCTCCTCGGTGGACCGGACGATGGTGGGCAGCATGAGCACGCTCAGCGCGAGCGCGGCGGCGAAGCCGGAGAAGCTCGGCCGGCCGTCGTTGAACCACGGCGACACGACCAGCACCCAGAACGCCAGCACGAAGAGGCCGGAGACGATCGACGGGATGCCGGTCATCACGTCCACGAAGAATCGGATCGCGAAGGCGAACTTGCCCCGCCCGTACTCGACGATGTAGATCGCGCAGAGAACGCCGAGCGGGACGGTGATCAGGGTGGCGATCCCGACCTGCTCCAGCGTGCCGACGATCGCGTGGTACGCGCCGCCGTTCGGGTCCCGGGCCCCGATGTTGTTCATCGAGGTCTGGAAGAAGGTGCCGTCCAGCCGCTCGGTGCCCTTGCTCAGCAGCGTCCAGACGACCGAGACGAGCGGCAGCACCGCCAGCACGAACGCGGAGTGGATCAGCGCGCTCCAGGTGCGGTTACGGGCCGACCGGCGGCCCTCGACCGCGTTGGCCGCGACGAAGAGCCCGACCAGGTAGAGGATCGCGCCGAGGACGACGACGAGGACCGGGCCGCCGATGCCGGTGCCGTAGACCAGCGCGGCGGAGAGCGCCAGGGCCGCCACGGCGAGGGCCGGTGCGGCGTACCGGGGCAGCCGCCGGGCCCGCAGCGAGGCCGGTTGGGCCGGCGGGCGGGTGCGGTGGGAGGTGACGGTTGTGGTCATGCGGCCGACTCCGTGAACTCCCGGCGGCGGTAGATGATCGCCCGCGCCGTGATGTTGACGATCAGCGTGATGGTGAACAGCACCAGGCCGGACGCGATGAGCGCGCCACGGCCGGTCTCGTTCGCCTCGCCGAACGCGTTGGCGATGTTGGCGGCGATGGTGTTGCCGCCGTTCTGGATCAGGTTGAACGAGATGCCGAAGGTGATGCCGAGGGTCAGCGCCAGGGCGATGGTCTCGCCGAGCGCCCGACCCAGACCGAGCATCACCGCGGCGATGATGCCGGGGCGACCGTAGGGGAGCACCGCGGTGCGGAGCATCTCCCAGCGGGTGGCGCCCAGCGCGAGGGCGGCCTCCTCGTTCGCGGTCGGCGTCTGGAGGAACACCTCGCGGGAGAGCGAGGTGATGATCGGCAACACCATGATCGCGAGGACCAGGGCACCCAGCATGATCGAGGCGCCGAACGGGCCGTCACCGCCGAAGAGCGGGATCCAGCCGAAGTGCTCGTTCAGCCAGACCGAGAAGTCCCGGACCGGGTTGCTGAAGACGTCCCGCCCCCACAGGCCGAAGACCACGCTCGGCACGGCGGCCAGCAGGTCGACCAGGAAGCCGAGTGCGGTGCCCAGCCGGCGCGGCGCGTAGTGCGAGAGGTAGAGCGCGATGCCCAACGCCACCGGCACCGCGATCAGCAGCGCCAGCGCCGAGCTGAGCACCGTACCGAAGGCGAGCGTGCCGATGCCGAACTTGGGCTGCGGCTCGTTGGGGGACCAGCCCTCGTAGGTCCAGAAGTTCTCGGTGTTGGCGCGCAGGGCCGGCACCGCCTTGGCGATCAGGAAGATCGCGATGGCGGCGATGATGACCAGAACGGCGGTGCCGGCGGCCAGTGTGAGACCGCGGAAGGCCCGCTCGGCGCCGAACTTGCGGCTGCGCGGCAACGCGCCGCCACCGCCGCCCAGCCCGGTGCCGCCCGGGGAACGGGTGCTGACTGGTGCCTCGGCCACACGCGCCGAGGCACCGGCGGGCCACTCGTGACTCTGGGTCACGCGCGTCCCGCCGGTGCCGGCGTCGGCCGAGCGGTGAGGGGTTTCACCCATCTGCTCGCTCGATTCGGTTGCGGAGGTGGTGGGGTCGGGTCAGGAGAGGTTCTTGACCGCGGTCTCGACCTTGGTGCGGACCGTCTCCGGCAGCGGGGCGTAGCCGAGGTCGGTCAGCGAGTTCTGGCCCTCGGCGCTGGCGGCGTAGCCCAGCAGACCCTTGACCAGCTTGAGCTTGTCGGCCGCGAGGCCCTTGCTGCAGACGATCTCGTACGTCGCCAGGACGATCGGGTAGGCCCCGGCCTCCTTGGTGTTGTAGTCGATCGACAGCTTGAGGTCGTCGCCCTGGCCATCGATCTTGGCGCCGGCGATGGTCTTGCCAGCGGCCTCGGCGGTCAGCGCGGCGAACTCGCCGTTGCCGTTGCCGATCTTGGCCATCTTCAGGCCGGCGTTCTCGGCGAACGACCACTCCATGTAGCCGATGGAGCCGTCGGCGCCCTTGACCCGGCTGGCCACGCCGTCCGAGCCCTTGGCGCCGGTGCCGCCCGGGGCCTTCCAGGCCTTGGCGTTGCCCAGCGTCCAGTCCGCCTCGGAGGTCTTCGAGAGGAACTTGGTGAAGTTGTCGGTGGTGCCCGACTCGTCCGAGCGGTGGACGGTCTGAATGGCGGTCGCCGGGAGCTTGGCGTCCGGGTTGTCGGCCTTGATCGCCGCGTCGTCCCACTTGGTGACCTTGCCGGCGAAGATCTTCGCCAGGGTGGCCGGCTTGAGCTGGAGGTTGTCCACGCCGCTGACGTTGTAGGCGACGGCCACCGGGCCGATCACCATCGGCAGGTGGATGGCCTTGCCGCCGGCGCACTTGGCGTCGGCCTGCGGCTGCTCCTCCGGCTTGAGCGCGGAGTCGGAGCCGGCGAAGTCGGCGGTGCCGGCGATGAACGCCTGGATGCCGGCGCCCGAGCCGGAAGCCTCGTAGTTGATCGTGGTGCCAGCGCACTTCTGCTGGTACGCCTTGATCCACTCGGCCATGGCGTTCTTCTGTGCCGACGAGCCCTGGGCGTTGACCGTGCCGGTACCGCAGTCGACCGCGGCGGCGGAGCCCGAGGCGCTGGCGCCGGAAGTGGGCTCGTTGTTGTCCGAGCCGCATGCACTGAGGCCGAGCGTCGCGGCAAGAGCGAGGCAGGCAATAGTGCCGTACCGCTGGAGCTTCACCTGAGGGGTTTCCCTTCGCGTCTGACTTGGTGCCCCGATGCCGGGGCCCGAGGACCGGCACTGACCGGCTGACACGAAAGTTAGAAGTGCCAGGTAGCCGGTTCGCCGGTCACAAGTGAACGCAAGGTGAACACGTACGGCCCCCGAGGTGACCGCTTGCTGAGGGTGAGTTGTCCGTTAAGTGAACTCGGGTACACCTGTCGGAAGTATGGGTATATTTCCGGTTCGGCGTTATCCCGCCGATGCTCGGCCGTTACCCGCCGGTGACTCGGTCGGGGCGGCGTCCGACGGTCAGCCCAGGTGGTAGTTGATGTGTGCGGACCAGCGGGCGAAGCCCAACCGCTCGTAGAGCGCGACCGCCCCGGTGTTCGAGTCGTCCACGAAGAGCATCACCCGGTCGAGCCCCCGCTTGTCCCGCAGGTACGCGAGCCCCGCGGTGGTCAGCGCCCGACCGAGCCCGCCCCCGTGCGCGGTCGGCTCCACGCCGAGCACGTACACCTCGCCGATGCGGGCCGACCCGGGCCGCTCGTGCACCTTCGTCCAGTGGAAGCCGAGCAGCCGGCCGGTCGAGGTCTCCTCGGCGAGCAGGAAGCCGGCCGGGTCGAACCACGGCTCGGCGAGGCGGACCCGCAGGTCGTCCGAGGTCCACCGCCCCTGCTCGGGATGCTCGGCGAAGGCCCGCGCGTTCAGGGCCAGCCAGGCCGCGTCGTCGGCCCCCGGCCGGAACGCACGCAGCGCCACCCCGTCGGGCAGGCGCGGCTCGCCC
>NZ_JBEXHY010000110.1:0-17255 GCF_040608295.1 Micromonospora sp. NPDC005197
AGCGGCGCCCGGCCGCGCTGCGCGCGCAGCTCGGCCAGCGGCAGCGCGCCGGTCACCAGTGCCCGACCGAGGCGGCCCATCCCCCGCAGGTCGGCCAAGGCGGTGGCGACGATGTCGACGCGGCTGTCCGGGTCGTCGACCCAGTCCACCGGCACCTCGTGGATGCGCAGCCCGGCCCGTTGGGCGAGCACCAGCAGCTCGGTGTCGAAGAACCAGCCGGTGTCGCGTACGTGCGGGAGCAGCCCGGCGGCCACGTCCGCGCGGATGGCCTTGAACCCGCACTGTGCGTCGGAGAACCGCGCCGCCAGCGCGCCCCGCAGCAGCAGGTTGTAGGCCCGGGAGATCACCTCCCGCTTGGCGCCGCGCACCACCCGCGACGTACGCGCCAGCCGGGTGCCGATCGCCAGGTCGGAGTGGCCCGAGATGAGCGGCGCGACCAGTGGCAGCAGCGCCGCCAGATCGGTGGACAGGTCCACGTCCATGTACGCCAGCACCGGCGCGGACGACGCGGACCACGCGGCGGACAGCGCCCGCCCCCGCCCCTTGGCGTCCAGGTGCCGTACGCCGACGCCGGGCAGCTCGGCGGCGAGCGCCTGGGCCACGGCCAGGGTGCCGTCCACGCTGGCGTTGTCGGCGACGGTGATCTGGAACGGGTACGGGAAGTGCTCGCTGAGATGCGCGTGCAAGCGGCGTACGCACGGCCCGAGGTCGGTCTCCTCGTTGTAGACCGGGATCACCACGTCCAGCACCGCGCCGGCGGTGGTGGACCGGGTCTGGACGGCGGCGCGGGGGCCGCTGAGCGCGGTCACGACGCGTCCGCGCCGGTGCTCAGGTCGTAGACGGTGACTCCGTCCACGGTCTGCGCCGTGAAGGTCTCCGCGACCCAGGTGGAGATCTCCTGCGCGGCGGAGCTGCCACCGTTGGCCCGGAAGCCGCCGCCACCCACGAAGTAGTGGATCTTGTGCTCGGCGACGTGACGCTGGAACTGCGCGAGCGTCGGTGACGGGTCGCTGCCGTTGAACCCGCCGATCGGCATCACCGGGTCACCGGTGGCCAACTGGTAGCCGGAGGCGTTGTTGGAACCGATGGTGGCCGCCACCCAGGTGTAGTCGTCGCTGTCGCGCTCCAGCAGCTCGCGCAGCGCGGCGCTGGGCTCGCGGGCGTCGAGCAGACCGCCCATGCCGCCGCCCTCCCGGCCACCACCGGCGCCGGGCAGCTGACCGCCGCCGGGAAAACCGCCCGGGAAGCCCGGCACCTGCGCGCCGCCGGGCGCAGTGGGCACCTGGGCACCGCCGGGAGCACCGGGCAGCTGACCGCCGCCCGGGAAGCCCGGGAACTGCCCGCCGTTCTGGTTGCCGTTGCGGCCGTCGCCGGGGAACTGCCCGCCGCCGGGGAACGCCATGCCGCCGGGCGGTCGTCCGCCGGGGAAGCCACCGCGACCGAAACCGCCCGCCACCGCCGGGCCGGCGCTCGGGATCGAGCCGGTGTGCGGGGTCGCGGCGGTCTGCGCCGCGTACGCCGCCGGCCCCGCCAGGGCCGCCGCCGCGCCGACGCCGAGCACCACGGGCACCAGCCAGCGGGGCAGTCGGACGGCCAGCAGGATCAGGGCCGCGCCGAGCAGGCCGGCGACCAGCACGGCGGTACGCAGCCACGGGTACCAGTCGGGGCTGCGCCCGAGCAGCACCCACGCCCACCAGACGGTGACCGCGAGGGTGGCGGCGAGCGTCACCGTGGCGGCCAGCGGACGCCACCGCTGCCATCGGGACACCACCACCGGTTCGTCAGGCGTGCCGGCGACCGGGGCCGGCCGCGGTCGGCGCTGCCGCCAGAGCAGGGTGACGCCGATGCCGACCAGCGCGCCGACGGCCGGTGCGAGCGCCACGGTGTAGTAGGCGTGGAAGATCCCGGACATGAAGCTGAAGATCAGACCGGTGACCAGCAGCCAACCGCCCCACAGCAGCAGGCCGGCCCGGGTGCGGTCGGTACGCGCGGCCCGCCCGGCCACCAGCAGGCCCGCGACCAGCAGGATCAGCGCGGCCGGCAGCAGCCAGGAGATCTGACCGCCGACCTCGCCGTCGAACATCCGCAGCAGGCCGGTCTGCCCGGAGAACGGGCCACCGCCACCGCCCATCCGCCCGGCACCGCCGCCGCCGACGCTGCCCACCTCGTCGCCGGTGATCCGGCCGAGGCCGTTGTAGCCGAGGGTCAGCTCCAGGATGCTGTTGCCCTGCGAACCGCCGATGTACGGGCGGGCGCTGGCCGGGACGAGTTCGACGACGGCCACCCACCAACCGGCGGACACCACCACCGCGAGACCGGCCAGCAGCAGTTGCCGCACCCGCCGCCACAGCCCGGTCGGCGCGGCCAGCAGGTAGACGCCGGCGAACACCGGCACCAGCAGGAACGCCTGGAGCATCTTGGTCAGGAAGCCGAAGCCGACCAGCACGCCGGCCAGCACGATCCACCGGGTGCTGGCCGTCTCCAGCGCGCGCACGGTGGCGTACGCGCCGCCGACCAGCAGCAGCACGAGCAGCGCGTCCGGGTTGTTGAAGCGGAACATGAGCGTCGCCACCGGGGTGAGGGCGAGGACCGCACCGGCGATCAGGCCGGCGACCGGCCCGTACCAGCGCTTGACGCTCGCGTACAGCACGCCGACGGAGGCGACCCCGCAGAGCGCCTGCGGAACGAGCATCGCCCAGCTGTTGAGCCCGAAGACGCGCACCGACAGGGCCATCAGCCACAGCGAGGCGGGTGTCTTGTCCACGGTGATCGAGTTGGCCGCGTCCGACGAGCCGTAGAAGAACGCCTTTCCGCTCACCGAGCCGGCCTGCACGGCGGCCGCGTAGAACGAGTTGGCCCAGCCGGAGGCGCCCAGGCCCCAGAGGTACAGCAGGCCGGTGCCCAGGAGCAGGACCACCAGCGCGGGCCGGGTCCAGGTCGGCGCGCGGCCCGCCGGCGGCGAGTGCTCCTCGGGGCGCGTGGTCGTGCGGGGCGGTCCCTCCGGTTCGGCGGGCGTCGTCGGCAGGGTGTCTGTTCTGTCCATGCGGCCAGCCTCGGCGGCCGGACTGGCGGAACCCCGTGCGCCGACTATGTGTCAGCTGTGGGATTCGGCAGGCGGACGACGAACACGGTCCGCCCCGGCCGGCTGTCGACGGTGACCGTGCCGTGGTGGGCCTCCACCACGGCCGCCACGATCGCCAGGCCGAGGCCGGTGCTGCCGTGCGCCCGGGACCGGGAGCTGTCGCCCCGGGCGAACCGCTCGAACATCTCCGGTCGCAGCTCCGCCGGCACCCCCGGCCCGTCGTCGGCGACGGTGAGCACGGCGGCGTCCGCCTCGACGGCCAGGGTGGTGGTGACCGTCGTTCCCGGCGGGGTGTGCACGCGGGCGTTGGCCAGCAGGTTCGCCACCACCTGGTGCAGGCGGGCGGCGTCGCCGGGCACCCGGATGACCACCTCGGGCAGGTCGAGCTGCCAGCGGTGCTCGGGGCCGGCCACGTGCGCGTCGCTGACCGCGTCCACCACGAGTGCGGACAGGTCGACCGGGTCCACGGCGAGCGGCCGGCCGGTGTCGAGCCGGGCCAGCAGCAGCAGGTCGTCGACGAGGCTGGTCATCCGGGTGCTCTCCGACTCGACGCGGCGCAGCGCGTGCGCCACGTCGGCGGGCACCTCGTCACGGCCGCGCCGGGCCACCTCGGCGTACCCGCGGATCGCCGCGAGGGGGGTGCGCAGCTCGTGGCTGGCGTCGGCGACGAACTGGCGTACGCGGGTCTCGCTCGCCTGCCGCGCGGACAGCGCGTCGGCGACGTGGCCGAGCATCCGGTTGAGCGCCGCGCCGACCTGGCCGACCTCGGTCCGCGGGTCGGTGTCCCCGGCCGGCACCCGGACGGCGAGCGCGACCTCGCCCCGGTCCAGCGGCAGCTCGGTGACCCGGGTGGCGGTGGCGGCCACCCGGTTCAGCGGTCGCAGCGTGGCGCGCACGATCAGCGCGCCTGCCGCACCGGCGAGGAGCAGCCCGACCGCGGCCACCCCGGCCTGCGCGGCGACCAGCGCCCAGACGGTGTCCTGTACGCCGCTGAGCGGGATCGCCACGGCCAGCACGTCCCCGCTGGGTAGCTGCCGCGCCACCGCCCGGACGTCGCCCTCGCCGAGGGTGACCGTGCGCGGCCGACCGTCGGTGGGCAGCGCGACCAGCCGCGCGGCGTCCGCGGCGGGGACGTCGGCGAGGCTGCCGCTCTCGGTGCTCCTCGTCGCCGTGGTGACGCCGTCGGCGAGGCGTACGGCCAGCGAGCCCGGCGGAAAGCCACGCGGAGGCTCCGGCGGGGGCGGGCCGACGGCGCCCGGAGGCGTGGCGGGCCACCCGGGGTCGCCGCCCTGGCGGAACCACGGCGGCACGTCGGCGCGCGGCCGGTCCCCCATCGTCAACTGATTGTCGACCTGGCCGACCAGGAAGTGCCGCAGGGCGACCGTGGTGAGTCCGCCGATCGCGACGCTGACCAGGGCGAGCAGTGCCACCAGGGCGAATACCAGCCGGGCCCGCAGCGACCGGCCGGCCAGCCACCGCCGGGCGGTGCGCAGCGGCCGACGGCGCGGCCGTACGTCAGTCGGCGGGTTTGAGGACATAGCCCGCGCCGCGCAGCGTGTGGATCATCGGCGGCCGGCCGGCGTCGATCTTCTTGCGCAGGTACGAGATGTACAGCTCCACCACGTTGGCCTGGCCGCCGAAGTCGTAGTTCCACACCCGGTCGAGGATCTGCGCCTTGCTGAGCACCCGGCGCGGGTTGCGCATCAGGTAGCGCAACAGCTCGAACTCGGTCGCGGTCAGCGTGATGAGCTGGCCGGCGCGGCGGACCTCGTGGCTGTCCTCGTCGAGGCTGAGGTCGCCGACGGTCAGCACCGCCTCCTCCTGGGCGGCGACCGCGAAGCCGGAGCGGCGCAGCAGCGCGCGCAGCCGGGCGATCACCTCCTCCAGGCTGAACGGCTTGGTCACGTAGTCGTCGCCGCCCACGGTCAGCCCGGCGATGCGTTCCTCGACCGCGTCGCGGGCGGTCAGGAACAGCACCGGCACGGTGGGGGCGTGCTCGCGCAGCCGGCGCAGCACCTGGAAGCCGTCCAGGTCGGGCAGCATGACGTCGAGCACGACGGCGTCCGGCTGGAACTGCCGCGCGGCGCTCAGCGCCGCCATGCCGTTGCCGGCGCTGCGCACCTGCCAGCCCTCGTAGCGCAGCGCCATCGACAGCAGGTCGGTCAGTGTCGCCTCGTCGTCGACCACCAGCACTCGGACCGGTTCGCCGTCGGGGCGGCGCAACTCGATCCGGCCCGGCACGGTCTGCCCCTGGATGACCATGTCGCCCATCGTGGGCGTGTCCGCTGTGTCGCGCCTCTGCCCCACCTGTGTGCCAGCTGTGCGGCCGGGCCGCCGGACCACCGTTCAGCCCTCGCCCGTGCTCACTCGGACACCCCGTACGCGTCGGTCCGCACGAACCGCATGCTCCACCCGCCCAGGCCGTCCGGCTGGTCGCGTTCGTAGAGGTGGTCGGGACCGGGTTGCGTCGGGCCGGTGCCGTCCGGGTGCCGCATGATCCAACGCGACGGCGGGGCCCCGTCCGGCCCGGCCGGAACCTCGCGGACCAGGCCGTCCGCGGGACCGCCGACGAAGCGTACGGTGACCTCGCTCATCGCGGTGTCTCCCCGGTGACCGTGCCGGCACGCTCGGTGCGCCCAGCCCTGGCTCGCAAGCTACCGCACCCGCCACCGGCCCGCGCCGGTGTACGCCGGGATCGGCCAAGCCCGATCACCGCACGGTTTGCCCAGCTCGGACCCCGGGTACCGCGTTCGGAGGCACCCGCCGTCGGCGGGCGAGGGCGAGGAGTGGTCGATGCGCACGCTGGATGGGCGGTATCAGCTCGAACAGCGTATCGGCGTGGGCGGGATGTCCGAGGTGTGGCGAGCCCACGACCGGGTGCTGGACCGGCCGGTCGCGGTGAAGCTCATCTCGCCCGGCCCGGAGGATCTGCACGACACGGTGGACCGCATCCGCACGGAGGCCCGCTCCGCGGCGCGGCTCGTGCACCCGAACGTCGCGAGCGTGCACGACTTCGGCACCTCCTCGACGCTCCCCGGCCGTCGGGCGCCCTACATCGTGATGGAGCTGGCCGAGGGCGAGACGCTCGCCGCGCATCTGCGGGCCGGTCCACTGGACTGGCGCATCTCGGTGCGGGTCTGCGCCGAGGTCGCCGCCGCGCTGTCCGCCGCCCACGCGAGCGGCATCGTCCACCGCGACGTGAAGCCGGCCAACGTCATGCTCACCCCGGTCGGGGTGAAGGTCCTCGACTTCGGCATCGCCACCCCGTCCGGGGTCGCGGACCCGATACCGGACGGCATGGTGTTCGGCACCCCGGCGTACCTGGCGCCCGAGCAGCTCGATGGCACACCGGCCACCCCGGCGGCCGACATGTACGCCCTCGGCGTGCTGCTCTACTACTGCCTGACCAGTCGGCTGCCCTACCGGGCGAGCAACGCGGCCGAGCTGCTGACCGAGCGTCGGACCCAACCTCCGGAGCCGCTGCCCGAGATCGACGGGCTGCCGCCGGAGGTGTCCGAGCTGTGCCGCTCCTGCCTGGCCGACGACCCGGCGCAGCGTCCGACAAGCCTGGTCGCCGCGCTGCTGCTGGCCGAGGCCGTGGACGCCCGGGTGTACGTGCCGATGATGATCCCCACGCCACGCCGACCTGCGGCGACGTCGCCGTGGAACGAGCGGGCCGCCGCGGAGGCCACCGAGGCCCTGTCGATGGTCGACGGGCCCTGAACCCGGGGTGGCCCGCGTTTCGCCCGCTCGCGGCCGGGTAGCCGGGCGGGGAGCGACGGGAGGAACGCGATGCCGAGCCCCAGTTCCTGGCTGCACGAGGCCACCGCGACGGCCGAGGGCGGCCACGTACGCACCGACGACGGTGGGCTCTCCACGCCGCTGGCGTCGCCGCTGGCGGCGCACTGCACCGGCCTGAGACCGGAGCAGTTGTTGGCCGCGGCCTTCGCGTCCTGCCTGCACCACGCGGCGGTGGAGGCGGCCGGGGAGATCACGAACGAGGCGCACACGGTCCAGGTACGCGCCGAGGCGAAGCTGGGCCGCGACGACGACGGCCGGTACCGGGCCGACGTGCACGCCTCGATCTCCTCCGCCGGCCTGAGCCGCGCCCAGTTGGCCGATCTGGTCGAGTACGCCGACCGGCTCTGGCCGTTCTCCAGCGGCGACAACACCCGACACCGACTGACCGTGACCCCGGCGGAGAACGGCCGGCACTGATCCCGGGCCGGTTCGCGGCTTTTCGGGTGCCGCCTCCGCCGGACGACCACCGTGGGCCCCCACCGTTCGGTGGAGCGGGCATCCTCCGAAGGGAGGAGCGCCGGGGAGCGGCCGAAGGCGGCGCCGGAGACCGCAGCGATGACCGGGTTAGCCGGTCCAATCGGGAATACCCGGCTTGCCTGATCGGCGAGGTTTCATGGGTTCGACCGGCCTTCCGCCCGATATGACAGCCATGATCCGGGCAAATTGTGGCGCATGCCACCGTACGGGCCGATGGCAGCGGGCGGTCGACTATCTAGCCTCGGCGGGTGCATCCCGTCGACCCCGCCGCCCAGAAGCTGACCGACGCGCTCCCGACCACCCGTTCGGGCGACGCCGCATCAACCGAGCGGACGATCGGCCGTCACCGGGTCCCCGACCCGCCGCGCCGCGCCCGGCTGGGCTCCACCCCCATCCGGGTCGCCCTGGCCACCGGCGTCACCTGCTGCCTCGGCCTGGGCGCGTTCGCCGCCGCCCGTGGCGCCGAGGACGCGCCGCAGCCCGTACGACCGATGGCCGACGCGCTGGCCGACCGCGCCGCCATCGCCGACGAGCGCGCATCCCGGTCGCTGGACCGCGACGCCGCCCCCGCCCGGGTCCTCCCGACCCCCACGGCGTCGCCGACCGCCAGCCCCACCCCCACCCGCAAGGCGCCCAAGAAGCCGGTCAAGCCACCCCGGCCGCGCCCGGTCGCCGGGCTCGACCAGACCCAGATGGACAACGCCAAGATCATCGTGGACGTCGGCCTGGAGCTGAAGATGCCGCGCCGCGCCCTGGTGGTGGCGCTGGCCACCGCGATGCAGGAGAGCAACCTCTACAACCTGGCCAGCGACGTGCTGCCGGAGTCGACGCAGTACCCGCACCAGGGCAGCGGCGCCGACCACGACTCGGTCGGGCTGTTCCAGCAGCGGCCCAGCAGCGGCTGGGGCACGGTGGCCGAGCTGATGCGCCCGTCGTACGCCGCCCGGGCCTTCTACACGGCGCTGGCCGAGATCCCCGGCTGGGAGGACATGAGCGTCACCGCCGCCGCCCAGGCCGTGCAGATCTCCGCCTTCCCCGACGCGTACGCCCAGCACGAGGAGCGCGCCAGCACCGTGGCGGCGGCGCTCACCGTCTGAGCCTGCGCTCAGCGGGCCAAACGCCCGCTGGGCGGCTGGGCCCCCGCGTCCCGGCCGCCGGCCGCCACCCGGGTCGCCGGTACACCCGTTCCGGCCGCGGCCGTGGGCGTGTCGGCCGGCACCGGCTCGACGGTCACGCCGGTGAGGATCTCGTCGACCAGCGCCGCGCGGCGTCGCCGTGCGTGCAACGCCTCCTCGAAGTCCCGTCGGGCCTGCACGGCGTCCGCGTACGCCTGCTCGCGGACGCGACGGGCCTCCTCGCGGGCCTCGTCCAGCTCGTTGCGGGCCTGCGCCAGGATCTCGGCCGCCTCCCGCCGCACCGCGTCGCCGGCCTGCCGGGTCGTCCCGGCGTCGCCCAGGTCGAGCCGCTGGAGAAGCCCGCTGAGCCAGGTCGCCTCCTGGCGGATCTCGTCCCACTCGCGGGTCGCCCCGGCGGCGCCTTCCGCCCGCGCCGCGAGTCGGGACAACCGGATCCCCAGCTCATCCAGGCAGGAATCCACCTGCCTCTGGTCGTAGCCGGTCTTCACGACGGAGAACCTCATACTGTCGCCCCCAGGCAGCCGCTGTTACTTCCCCATCTGGATCCTCGGACGCGGCGACAGCGACCGAGGCGGTTCGGGAAAATTGTTCAGCATGCGCGCGCGTCCGGCGGGCGCGGCGCGGCGACGGGCCACGTCGGGCCGGCGGCGGGGACAATGCCGACCGACCGCGCCGCGCGGATCAGGGGCGCTTGGGCAGCACGACCACGCGGCCGAAGAACTCGTCGATGCGGCGCACCACGTCGTTGAAGTCGTCGAGGTCGATCGGCTTGGTGACGTACGCGTTGGCCTGCAACGTGTAGCTGCCGACGATGTCGGTGTCGGCGTTCGAGGTGGTCAGCACCACGATCGGGATCGTCCGCAGATCCTCGTCCTGCTTGACCGCGCCGAGCACCTGACGCCCGTCCATCCGCGGCATGTTCAGGTCCAGCAGGATGACGTCCGGTCGGCGAGCCTGCACGTGCCGGCCCTCGGCGCGCAGGAACTCCATCGCCTCCTCGCCGTCGCTGACCACGTCAATGATCTTCTCGACGTCGGAGTCGGCCAACGCCTCCTCGATCATCAGCACGTCGCCCGGATCGTCGTCGACCACCAGGATGCGTACCGGCTGCGGGCTGTCGCCCATCACTACCTGCCTCGGGTCGGCGGAGAAAGGAGACCGGAACGGTCACCGTGCTGGCGGGGAAATCTAGCCCATCAGGAGGCGCTCTTGGACGTCGGGTCCGCCGTGTCCGGAAGGTATCGCAGCACGTCGGCCAGACCGGTGACCCGCAACACACGCTCGACGCGCCCGGTGGCGCCCGTGATCCGCAACCAGCCCCCGTCGGCGGTGACCTGGTTGTCGCCCCGGACGAACACGGCCATCCCGGTGGAGTCGCAGAAGATCAGGTCGGTGAGGTCGAGCAGCACCCGCCGCTCGCCGGCCGCGGTGAGCTTGTCGATGGCGGCGGCCAGCTCGCCGGCGGTGCTCAGGTCCAGCTCACCGGCGAGCCGCAGGCAGGCCGCACCGCCGTCGCGCTCGGCGTGGCTGACGCTGAACGTCACCGTTCTCCCCCTCGCTCCACCGGTTGGGTGGGACGTTTGCAGTCCGGCAAGTATACGCAGGAGGGTACGACGGTCCGCAGCGCGTGGTGATCGTCCGGGGGTGGTCCTCAGCCCGCGGAACGGGACGCGGAGACCAACCCGGCACGGCTGCGCGCCAGCGCGTGCGACGCGCGGGGAAAGTCGCGCAGCACGGCGGCGTAGTGCGCCAGGGTCAGGGCGACCGCGCTGGCCGGCACACCCCGACTCGTCAGGATCTCCACCAGCCACTTGACGAACTCGGTGAACAGCGAGGCGTCGTCGACGTAGAGCGAGGCGGCCAGCGAGTCCAGGATGTGCCCCAGGTCGCTCACCGTCGAGTCGAGCTGGGCGGCCGTGTACCCGCGGGTCGCCGGCACCCGTTCGCGCAGGTCGGTAAGCGCGCTGTCGATCAGCTCACCCCTGCGGCGGACGAGACTCGCGTACTCGTCGTCGGCCAGGTGCCCGAGCTGCGCCGCCGGCACCCGCCGCACCGCCCGCTCGTCGGCGATCAACTCCGCCGCCGCCGGCGCGTCCGGCGCCCAGGCCGCGCCGAGCCGGGCCGCCCACCGGCCGTCCGCGCCGAAGCCACGCCCCCCGACCACGACCGGCACGTCCGAACGCCGACACGCCTCGATCATCCGGTGGGCGTGCGGCAGCCGCATCGGCAGCGCGCAGGCCAACGCGACCGCCTGCGCGTCGTGCCGGTGCAGGTACGACACCAGGTGCGCCGCCGGCACGCTGGCGCCCAGGAAGGTCACCTGCCAACCGCGCAGCCGCAGCACCTCGGCCACCAGCCGGGGCGGCAGCGCGTGCCACTCGCCGTCCATGCAGGCCACCACGATCCGCCCGCCGGTCGGACGCGGGGGCGTGCGTCGCCACCGCGGCCACCACCCGCTCGCTGATGTGGGTCGCCGCGTGCTCCTGGGCCACGCTCCACTCGTTGCGAGCCCACCGCTCACCCACCTCGGCCTGGGCCGGCGCGACCACGTCGAGCAGCACCCGCTCCGGCGGTACGCCCGCGTCGAGCAGACCGAGCGCCACGTCGATCGCGGCGTACTCGTCGGCGTCGGCGAGGCAGGCCAGGTAGCCGGGGTAGGCGTCGGCCAGGCTTGTGGTCGTGGCGGGGGCGGTCACGCGGGGCTCTCCCTCTGCTCGTCGGCGCTCGTCGACGTGGGCACCGCGTGCAGGTGCCGCGCGCCTCGCCCGCCCGGGCTGACCGCGCGCAACGCCAGCACCGCGATGTCGTCGTGGTCGCCGTGCCCCAGCCAGTCACAGGTGACCTGCTCGACGCGTTCGGCCAGGGCCGGCGCCGGCATCCGCTGGCAACCGGTCAGGGCCGTGAGCAACCGCTCCGTGCCGAACTGCTCGTCGCCGCGGCGGCCCCCGCGGGCCTCGGTCACGCCGTCGCTGTAGAGCAGGCAGGTCTCGCCCGGCGCCAGCCGCACGGTCACCTCACCGACGCGCGGGTCGGGCACCACCCCGATCAGCATGCCGCGCAGCGGCACCGACTCGACCTCGCCGGACGTACGCAGCACCAGCGGCGGCAGGTGCCCACCCCCGGCCATCGTGAGGGTGACGCCGCCGTCGCGCTGCGGACGGGCCACGCCGAGCACGATGGTGGCGAAGCGGCCCTGGCCGTGCGCCTGGGTCGTCTCCAGCAGCGCGTCGTTGAGCAGTCGCAGCAGCCGCCCGGGGTGCGACTCCACCCGGTGCAGCGCCTGGAGGCACTGGCGGAGCTGGCCGGTGAAGACCGCCGCCTCGACGCCCTTGCCGGAGACGTCGCCGAGGAAGAACACGCAACCGCCGTCGGCGAGCCGGTGCGAACCGTAGAAGTCGCCGCCGATCCGCAGCCCCGCCTGGGCCGGGCGGTACGCGGTGCCCCACTGCACACCGGCGGTCTCGGTCGGCTCGACCGGCAACAGGCTGGCCTGCAGGGTGTCGGCGACCTCGGCCTGGTCGCGGTAGAGCAGAGCGGTGGTCAGCGCCGCGCCGGCCCGGGCCGCGAAGGCACGAATCAACCCGACGTCGTCCTCGTCGTACCACCGGCTGGAGCGGCGGGCGACCAGCAGCACCCCGACGGGGGCGTCCCGGCCGGGCAACGGCACGACCCGGGCAAGGCTGTCGGCACTCGTGAGGCCGGGCAGCCAGCCGGCGTCGACCGCCTGCTCCACCAGCCAGTCGAGAGTGTGCGGCTCGACCCCGGTCAGTCCTTCGGCGATCGCGGCCGGCAGGGCGGGGCCAACGAGCACGCCGCTGTCGATCGTCGGCGTCTCGTCGGCGGCCCGGGAGGCCCGCCACCACCGGGCCCGCCCCACGCGCGGCGCCAGCACCAGCACGGCCACCTCGGCGAGGGTCGGCACGGCGAGGCGGACGACCGCCGCGGCGGCCCGGTCCGGGTGCAGCGGGTTGCCCAGCTTGTCGCCCACCACGGCCAGGAACGCCGAGCGGGCCCGCTCGGCGAGCAGCGCGTCGGCACGGCTGACGCTCTCGGTGACGTCCTCCACGTACCAGCAGCATCGACCGGCGGAGAGGGGCACCTGGCGGGCGGTGAGCCGACGACCGAGGTGGGTGAAGCCTCCGGGGCTCCCCTCGCCCAGACCCGGAACGCCGGACGCGGCCAGCGAAACACCGGGGACCACCTCGGGCAGCAACCGCTCGGCCACCGGGCTGACGTGTCGGACGACGCCGTCGGCGTCGCAGACCACAAGGCCCTCGCGGAAGTGCTCGACGACCTCGGACCAGTCGGGCGCGGCCCGATCACGGTCGGGGGCCAGCGGCGGCAGCGCGGTGCTCGGCCAGGACGGCGCGTCGGCGGACCACGCCGTGGTCCGTGTGGTGCTCGGCGTGGAGATCCGTCCGTCGTCGGTGTCCCTGACGTCGGAAGCAGTCACCAGCTGAGCCTCACTCCTTGTCGTCCACCCGAACCCGCACCGGAACCGGCCTCTGTGGTCAAATCTCTCCGGCCACCCTACGCCGGTCGGCCGCGACCGGCATCCCACGGCAGGTCGCGGGCCCTCGGTCGCGTACCGGGCCGACCCGCCCGACGGTTGTTACGATCCCTTCGCACCGGCTGGAACCGCCGTGTGCGGAAAGGCGTGATCGTGCCATCGGACGGGCGGGGCCCCGAAGCGAACCAGCTGAGCATGTCCGTCGATCGGTCCGATCCCGACATGCCCCTGATCCGCGTGGGCGGCGACCTGGCGTACCTGACCGCGGCGCCGCTGCGCGCCGAGGTCGACCGGGTCCTCGCCGAGGCGCCGCGCGGCATCGTGCTGGATTTCGCCGACCTGGTCTTCATCGACAGCAGCGGTCTCGGCGTGATCGTGCACGCGTGGCGGGAGGGCCAGGAGGTCGGAACGACGCTGCGACTGCGGGCGGTCCCCCGCTTCCTGGCGACGATCCTGGACATCACCGGGGTGGCGGCGCTGCTCGACCGGCCGCTGCCGGCGACCAGTACGGTCGGCCCCGGCTCGCAGCAGTCCGCCGCCAGCGCGTGACCCGGCGGCTCGCGGCCCTGCGGTTTGCGTTCCGCCGCTGGACTGGGAAAATGGTGGAATGTCCCACCAGCTGTTGACCATCGAGGTGACCCGGCTCGCAGCCGGTCACGTCCGGCTGCGGCTGACCGGCGAGCTGGACTACGACACCGCTCCGGAGTTGGTCGCCGCCGCGGCTGAGCTGCACGGCGAGCAGCACGTGACGATCGACCTGGCCGGGGTCGGCCTCTGCGACTCGTCGGGCCTCAGCGCCCTGCTGGTGGTGCGCCGGGGCGTCGGGGCGATCCGGCTGACCGGGGTCAGCGCCCGACTCCAGCAGATGCTGGACCGCACCGGGCTCACCGAGCTGCTGGCCGTGGAGAACACCGTCGCCGTCGACGGCGCCAATCTGCGCGCCCTGGGCTGACGGCCGCACCCACCCACCGCCGGGTCGCCATCCCTGAAACGGGTCACCATCCCCGAGAAAGGGGGGTGGCCCCCGACCCTGGGACCTGGGGTCGGGGGCCGGAGAAATGTCTAGGGCGCGGTCATCGGCTGGAGCCGGGGGCCGGCGTCGCGCAGTTCGATGGCCGACGGAGGTTCGATGTCGTCGGGTTCCCCCGAGTCGGGCGTCTGGTACAGGTAGCGGACAAACTCCCCATCGGCCTCGTTGTCGTCCGCACCCGGCCACTGGCCGATGCAGTCCATTCCGACCACTTCCCGGCCGGTTCCGTCGGCCTCCTCCAGCAACGCCCACAGGCTCACCGGGTAGCACCGGGTGGCGTCGGGCGCGAGTTGCCACCGGGCGTACCAGCCAGGTCGAGCGGGAACGATCTCGACGATCCGTTTCATGACGACCTTCCTTCCGCGTACCTCGGAAGAACTGTGGTCCTGCCCCGATCCTGCCGGCCGCACGGGTGAGCACCCCTCACCCCGGCCGGATGAAGCCTCATCGACGCTCAGCCCTACCCGGCCGGCGGCGTCCGTTTCGGCTCCGGGGCGGCGGGAACGCGACGGGCGCAGGATCGATCCCCAGCGGAAGGGGCGTCACCATGCGCAAGCAGATGGAGGGCGACAACCAGCGCCGCCGGGCGCTGGCCCGGCAGGCCCGCGAACAGGGCAGCCAGCCCAGTCAGTTCGGCGCCAGCCTGAGCGCCTCCAAGCAGCTCACCAGCCTGGACCAGGGCAAGCGGACCGGCCCAGCGCCGGCCGGACGGCACAAGCCGGACACCACGCGTGGTGGACCGGCCCCGCCGTCGAGGGGCACCGCGGACAATCCGCGCCCGCAGCCGCCACCCGGCGGCGCGGCCGGGGTGAACAGCGTGGGCTACCACGACCTGGTCGACGACGTCCGACGCCGCTCCGGCGTCGACTTCTCGACGGCCAAGGTGGGCGCCGAGGCGACGGTGCTGGTGCTGGCCTTCGCGCTGGACGCGGCGGAGCGGCAACGGCTGCTCGCCGCCGTGCCGAACTCGCTGCACGACGTCCTGCCCGTGGACGGCATCAAGCGGCACCGGGACCTGCCCGGCTTCCTGGCCGAGGTGGGCCGGATCAGCGGAAATTCGCCGGAGCAGGCCCGCTACCAGGCCGAGGCGACGCTCGCCGCGCTCGCCGACCAGGACGGCGACCTGGTCGAGTCCCTGCACGTCCCCGACGGCCTGCGGGAGCTGCTGAACCCGCCAGCGGCCGGCGGCGGCATCGTGGGCGCCTCCACCACCACACCCACGCTGGACGAGGCCCAGCTCCGGGCGGCGCTGGACGACCTGCCGTACTGGGCCGGTGACAGTACCGGCCTGTACCGCGTGATCGCGCTGCCGCCGGACAACCTGGACCGGGTGCTCGCCCGGCTGGACCGGCTGCGCGAGGAGACCGGGCGTGGCCCGAGCATCGGGCGACCGGGCGGCACGGCCGCCGTGCTGACCGTGCGCACCAACCAGGCCGACGGGGTGACCGCGCTCGACGTGGACCTCGCCCACTCGATCGACGACGCCATCGACGAGGTGGGCGCCGGGATGGCCAGCGGCTGACCGCCGCAGACGGCGCACGCGGGCCGGCGCACGCGGGTACCTCCCGCGCCGCCGGCCCGTCGGGCGCGGTATGCGACCCGTCCGCCCACCGGCGGTTCGGGCCCGCGAGCCGCTCGGTTAGCGTGCCGTCATGAAGCGTGCCGCCGACCGGTTGGAGCTGGTCGCCGATCCGGTCCGCCGAACCGGACGGACGCTGCTCTCCGCCGGCGTCGAGCAGTCGTACGTGGATGTCGAGGATCCCCGGCACCTGCACTTCGAGTACGTCCGGCGGATCGCCTCGGCGGTGGAGCTGGCCGCCCCGGCGGGCGTACCGCTGAGCGTGCTGCACCTCGGCGGCGGTGCGTTGACGCTGCCGCGCTGGCTCGCCGCGACCCGGCCGGGTTCCGCGCAGCGGGTCGTCGAGCGGGACCCGGCTGTGGTCGAGCTGGTCGCCCGGGAACTGCCGCCGCTGCCGCCCGAGGTGCGGGTCGAGGTCGCCGACGCCCGGGACGCGGTCACGGCCGCCGCGTCCGACGCGTACGACCTGGTGATCGCCGACATCTACCGGGCGGCCCGAATGCCCCGCCACGTACGCAGCGTGGAGTTCGCGGCCGAGGTGGTCCGTGTCCTGCGCCCCGGCGGGCTCTATCTGGTCAACGTCACGGACCTGCCGCCACTGGTCGGCACCCGGGTGCAGGTGGCGACGCTGCGGGCGGTCTTCGGCGACGTCTGCGTGTTCGGGGACCGCCGGATGCTGCGCGCTCGGCGCTACGGCAACCTGGTGCTCGCCGCGACGCACCGCCCGGGCGGTCTGCCGGTCGGCCGGCTCGCGGCGGCGGCGCTGCGCGACCCGATCCCCGGCGGGCTGCTGCACGCCGCCGCGCTCGACACGTTCGTCGCCGGCGCCCACCCGTTCACCGACGCCGACGCCTAGGCCGTGTCTTCAGAGGTTTACAACGATCGGAGTAGCGCGGCGATTGTGACGGTGGCCTGGAAGGAGGTCGCGGTCTTGTCGTAGCGGCGGGGCCGCCGGCGGATGCGGGCCTGGCAGACCGATCCGTCCGCGCCGCCCGTGGTGTTGCTGCGCTCCCCGGCGGAGCTGGACGTCTGGCTGAGCGGGCTGCCCCGTCAGTGAGGACGGGCGGATCCTCGCCTCCTGACGGCCGCCGAACTGAGACGACCGAGGATGAAGTCGACGGAGACACCGGTACGCGACCAGATCACCGCCTTCCTGCACGGCTACGCGCGGGCCGGCGAGGCCGGCGACAACGGCGCCGTTGCCGCGAGCTACAGCCGAGACGTACATCGAGGGTGACCCGGGCAGGGCGGCGGTCGTCATCAACGACGCCGGGCACCGGGCCGTTCTCGACGAACGCCGCACGGCGATGACCGAGCAGTTTGGTCTGACCGTTCTGGACGTTCGCGATCTCGCACCGGGGGTACGTCCTCGTACCGACCGAGTGGACGTTGGACTTCGCGCCGCCGCAGGGCAAGGCCGGCAGCCCGCGGTTCGCACAGACCTACGTGGTGCCCTGCGACCGCGACCGGCCACAGATCCTGCTCGACCTCCCGCACGAGCGCGAGGACGACGTCATGCGGGAGCTGGGGCTCACCGGCTGACCGTCCATGGCGAATACGTCGTCGGCCCGCCCCCCCCCGGGGGGGGGGGCGGGCGCGGGGGGGGGGGGGCGCGGGGGGGCAGCGAGCGCGGCCGCCCA
>NZ_JBEXHY010000111.1:0-16830 GCF_040608295.1 Micromonospora sp. NPDC005197
CTGCCGGCGGGCAGCGGAGGCCGGGTGTCCGGCTCGGCGGGACCGTCGCTCATCGGGCCGGCTCTCGGCGGTGCCGACGGTCACCCGCGCGGGCGGTCACAGCCCCTCCGCCCGGTCCTCGCCCAGCGCGGTGAGCCGGTCGCGCAGTCGGGACGCCTCCGCCGGACGCAGCCCCGGCACCCGCGCGTCACTGGCGGCCGCCGCCGTGTGCAGCTGCACCGTGGCCAGGTCGAAGGCACGCTCCAGCGGACCGGCGCTCACGTCGACGAACTGCATGCGGGAGTACGGGACGATGGACAACCGCCGGACCAGCAGCCCGTGCCGTACCAGCAGGTCGTCGTCGCGCTCGGCGTAGCCCCAGACGCGGACCGCGCGGACGATGGCCGTGGCCCGCCACGCGCCGAGCACCACCACGAGGGCGAGGGCGAGCCCGAACAGCCAGTGGCCGCTCAGCGCCCAGCCGATCGCGGTCACCGCCAGGCCGATGGCCACCACGACCGCGAGCCGGATCAGCTCCACCCAGATCAGGTTGGTGGAGATCGGCTGCCACCGGACGGTGTCCGGCCAGGGCTCCAGCGGCCCTCGCCCCGACGACTGCGGACCGGAGTGGGTCACCGGGCCCGTGCCCGACGGCAGGAGACCAGGCGACGGCAGGTCGGACGGGGGCGATGCGGCGTCGTACCCGCCGGACGGGGGCAGGGCGCTCGGCGGCAGCGGGGCCGGCCACGACACGTCCGGTGGGGAAGGGTCCGGGCCGAGTGTGCCGGGCGCCGGGAACGCGCCGGGTGGCGGCGCGACGCCGGGCGGCGGCGGACTGGCCGGGGAGGTGGGGTCGGGGGAGGTCGGGCGGTCGACGCGGTCCTCCGCGCTCACCGGCGGGCGCCGTTCCGCACGCCGCGACGCCGCACGATCCGTGCGCCGTGTGCCGCCGCCTCGCCCTGCCCGTCGGCGGCGCGGAGCGCCCCGCTGCCGTGCCTCATCGGTCGCTCGCTGCGCTCGCTCACGTGTCGAGGGTAGGCGATCCGGGCACCGGAGTGACGGCACGAAGGAAGCCGCGAACGTTCAGGAATTCGCCGAGACTGCCGCGGTGCTCGGCGCAGGCCAGCCAGGTCTTGCGCCGATCGGCGGTGTGCAGGCGCGGATTGTTCCACTCCAGCGCCCAGACGGCGGGGGCGCGGCAGCCCCGGGCCGAGCAGACCAGGGGCTCGTCGGCAGGGGAGGGGAGGCTCATCCGGGCCAGTCTAGGGCGGCCGGACGGAAAGCTTGAGCGCCGGGCGGCCACGGGGGGAGCCGCCCGGCGACGGGGTGAATCGTACACACGGCGGGCCGGTCCCTGTCCACCCGTGACACGCGATTCGGGCATTGGACGCCCGCGGCGAAAATCGGCTTCTCCCCACCTCGGCACTCAGGAAGGCGTGCGAGGCTTGATACCGCACCAGCCGCGACGACCGACCAACGCTGTGGAGGACCGGTGGCCCAGCCGACCACGCCCGACGCCCCGACGCCGAACGGGACGGCACCGGACACACCCGCACCGGTGACCACGCCCGCGCAGGACGCCAGCCTGCTGGAGAAGGCGCTCTTCGAGATCAAACGGGTGATCGTCGGGCAGGACCGGATGGTCGAGCGGATGTTCGTCGCGCTGCTCGCCCGGGGTCACTGCCTGCTCGAAGGCGTGCCCGGCGTGGCCAAGACCCTGGCCGTGGAGACCCTCGCCAAGGTCGTCGGCGGGTCCTTCGCCCGGGTGCAGTTCACCCCGGACCTGGTGCCGGCCGACATCATGGGCACCCGGATCTACCGGCAGTCGAGCGAGAAGTTCGACGTCGAGCTGGGCCCGGTCTTCGTCAACTTCCTGCTCGCCGACGAGATCAACCGCGCTCCGGCCAAGGTGCAGTCGGCGCTGCTGGAGGTCATGAGCGAGCGCCAGGTGTCGATCGGCGGGGAGAGCCACCGGGTGCCCGATCCGTTCCTGGTGATGGCCACCCAGAACCCGATCGAGCAGGAGGGCGTCTACCCGCTGCCGGAGGCGCAGCGGGACCGGTTCCTCATGAAGATCGTCGTGGGCTACCCGACCGACGCCGAGGAGCGGGAGATCGTCTACCGGATGGGCGTGACCGCCCCGGAGCCGACGGCGGTCTTCGACACCCCCGAGCTGATCGCCCTGCAACGCAAGGCCGACCAGGTCTTCGTGCACAACGCGCTGGTCGACTACGCGGTGCGCCTGGTGCTGGCCACCCGCGCACCCGCCGAGCACGGCATGCCGGACGTCGCCCAGCTGATCCAGTACGGGGCCAGCCCGCGCGCCTCGCTCGGTCTGGTCCGGGCCACCCGCGCGCTGGCGCTGCTGCGCGGGCGCGACTACGCCCTGCCGCAGGACGTGCAGGACATCGCCCCGGACATCCTGCGCCACCGGCTGGTGCTCAGCTACGACGCGCTCGCCGACGACGTGCCGGCCGACCACATCGTGCACCGGGTGATGTCGACCATCCCGCTCCCGGCCGTCGCGCCCCGACAGCAGGCCACCCCGCCGCCGAGTACCCCGCCGCCGGGCGCCGGCTGGCCCGGGCAGCGGCCGTGACCTCACCCACCCCTCGTCCCGCCCCCGACCGCAGCGAGGCCGTGCTGTCCCGACTCCAGTTGCTGGTCACCCGCAAGCTCGATGGTCTGCTCCAGGGTGACTACGCCGGCCTGCTCCCGGGGCCGGGCAGCGAGGCGGGCGAGTCGCGGGAGTACCGCCCCGGTGACGACGTACGCCGGATGGACTGGCCGGTGACCGCGCGGACCACGACCCCGCACGTGCGGCGCACGGTCGCGGACCGGGAGTTGGAGACGTGGCTGGCCCTGGACCTCTCGGCCAGCCTGGACTTCGGCACCGGGCAGTGGCTCAAGCGGGAGGTGGTGGTGGCCGCCGCTGCCGCCATCACCCATCTGACCGTGCGCGGCGGCAACCGGATCGGCGCGGTGATCGGCACCGGTGGCGGCGCGTCCGCACCGGCGCGACGATGGCGCGGTGGCCCGCCGCCGGCCGGGCCGGGGGTGCTCACCCGACTGCCGGCCCGCTCCGGCCGCAAGGAGGCGCAGGGCCTGCTGCGGGCCGTCGCCGGCACCGCGATCCAGCCCGGCCGGGGCGATCTGGGCGCGCTGGTCGACATGCTCAACCGCCCGCCCCGGCGGCGCGGGGTGGCCGTGGTGGTCTCGGACTTCCTGGCGCCGACCGAGCAGTGGGCCCGGCCGATGCGCAAGCTGCGCGTCCGGCACGACGTGCTGGCGATCGAGGTGGTGGACCCGCGCGAGCTGGAGTTGCCCGACGTGGGGGTGCTGCCGGTGGTCGACCCGGAGAGCGGTGAGCTGCACGAGGTGCAGACCGCCGACCCGCGGCTGCGGCAGCGCTACGCCGAGGCCGCCGCCGCCCAACGGGCCACGATCGCCGCCGCGCTGCGTGGCGCCGGCGCGGCCCACCTGCGTCTGCGTACCGACCGAGACTGGCTGCTGGACATGGTGCGTTTCGTGGCCGCGCAGCGGCACGCCCGCACCCGGGGGACGACACGATGATCCGTTTTCTGCAACCGTGGTGGCTGCTGGCCGTGCTGCCGGTGCTCGCCCTCGCCGCGTTCTACATCTGGCGGCAGCTGCACCGCCGGGCGTACGCGATGCGGTTCACCAACGTGGACCTGCTGCGGACCGTCGCGCCGAAGGGTCTGGGCTGGCGGCGGCACGTGCCGGCGACCGCGTTCCTGCTCTGCCTGCTGGTGCTCGCCACGGCGCTGGCCCGTCCGGCGGTGGACACCAAGGAGCCGCTGGAGCGGGCCACGGTGATGCTCGCCATCGACGTGTCGCTGTCCATGCAGGCCGACGACGTGGCGCCGAACCGGCTGGAGGCCGCGCAGGAGGCGGCAAAGCAGTTCGTGGGCGAGCTACCGGAGAGCTACAACCTGGGTCTCGTCTCGTTCGCCAAGGCGGCCAACGTGCTGGTCCCGCCGGGCAAGGACCGGGACGCGGTGACCGCCGCGATCGACGGGCTGGTGCTGGCCGAGGCGACCGCGACGGGCGAGGCGGTGTTCACCTGCCTGGAGGCGATCCGGTCGGTGCCGGCCGACGGCGCGGCGGGTATCCCACCGGCGCGGATCGTGCTGCTGTCGGACGGGTTCCGCACCTCCGGCCGGTCGGTGGAGGAGGCGGCGGCTGCCGCGCAGGCGGCCAACGTGCCGGTCTCCACCATCGCGTTCGGCACCGACACCGGTCAGGTCGACATCGGTGGGCAGCTCCAGCGGGTACCGGTGGACCGGCTCGCCCTCGCGGAGTTGGCCGAGACCACCGAGGGCTACTTCTACGAGGCGGCCTCGGTGAGCGAGCTGAAGCAGGTCTACCAGGACATGGGCAGCTCGATCGGGTTCCGCACCGAGCCGCGCGAGGTGACCCAGTGGTACGCGGGGTTGGCGCTGCTGCTGGCGCTCTGCGCCGGCGCGCTCAGCCTGCTCTGGTCGTCGCGGATGCTCTGAGGGCGGCCAGGGCAGCGGGCGACCAGGGAAGAGACAGGCAGCGAACGGCCAGCAAAGAGAACGGGCCGGCGGTGGTCAGTGACCGCCGCCGGCCAGGACGAAGACGACGGCCACCCAGACGGCGGCGAGGGTGAAGCCCAGCGGGGCGACGTAGCGGCTCATGGACGGCTCCGAGTGGCGGCTGGACGGTCCGCGTGCGGGGGGCGGACCGCAGGGGGTGGGGACGCGCACACGAAGTCGTGACCGGGCGGCTCCCGGCGACCGTCCGGTGACCGGACGGCGCGGCACGCGCGCCCCGGCGTCAGCCGAGGCGGTGGGGGAGCGGAGCGGGGTCAGCTCGCCAGACTGAGTCGTGGCTCAGCGGGGCTGACCATCGGCCCGGCCACGACTAGGAGGATCGCTATCTCGCACAGCGATCACCTCCTGCAAGTCGGCCGGGCCGGAACGTCGATGAGCGTACACCTGAGCCGGCGCCGGCACGCACTCGGCCGACCGGTCGGCAACCGCTCCACCGCCCGGCCGACGCCCCCGGTCCGGGCGGTCCGCCGACCCGTGTCGACGGCCCGTACGCACGACGGTGACCAGCACCGCGGCGAGCAGGGGCAGCCAGCAGAACCGGGCCAGCACCCACGCCGGACCGTCCGGCGCGGTGTGCAGCCCGGGCAGGGCCAGGCCACCCCGGGCGGTGAGCGCCGTCACCGTGACACGGGTCGCGGGCGTCGCCCCGGGGAGCCGTTTCCCGGCTGGCTCCGGGGGACTACTCGCCGGCGGCGACCAGACCCGTCTCGTACGCCAGCACCACGGCCTGGGCCCGGTCGCGCAGCCCCAGCTTGGCCAGGATCCGCCCCACGTGCGTCTTCACGGTCTGCTCCGCCACCACCAGGTCACCGGCAATCTCCGCGTTGTTGCGCCCCCGGGCGATCAACCGCAGCACCTCGGTCTCGCGGGGCGTGAGCCCGGCCAGGTCGGTGGGGCGGGGTCGGCGGCGGTCCGGGCGGGCCGCGAACTCGGCGATCAGTCGGCGGGTCACCGCCGGGGCGAGCAGCGCGTCCCCGGCCGCCACCACCCGCACCGCCTGCACCAGGTCGGCCGCCGGCGCGTCCTTGAGCAGGAAGCCGCTGGCGCCGGCCCGCAGCGCCTCGTACACGTAGTCGTCCAGGTCGAACGTCGTGAGGATGAGTACCCGGGGGCGCTGCGCCGAGCGGTCGCCCAGCAGCTTGCGGGTGGCCTCCAGCCCGTCCATGACCGGCATCCGCACGTCCATCAGCACCACGTCCGGGTCGAGCCGGCGGGCGGCGGCGACGGCCTGCGCGCCGTCGGCGGCGTCACCCACCACGAGCAGGTCCGGCTGGGCGGCGAGCAACGCGCCGAAGCCCTGCCGGACCATCGCCTGGTCGTCGGCGATCAGCACCTTGATCATGCGTCTCCGCTCTCCGGCTCGTACGGCAGTTCGGCCGCCACCGCGTAACCGCCGTCGGGCAGCAGCCCGGCGGTGAACGTACCGCCCAGTGAGGTGGCCCGCTCCCGCATGCCGGTCAGCCCGTGCCCCGGGCTGCCGTCGGCGGTCGGTCGGGCGTCGGTCGGGGAGTTCTCGACGCGTACTCCCAGACCGGATTGGCGGGCGCGGACGGTGACGCGCACCGCGGCGCCGGCCGCGTGCCGGGCCGCGTTCGCCAGCCCCTCCTGCACGATGCGGTACGCGGCCAGCCCGACCGGCGCGGGCACCCGCCCGTCGCCCAGCGGGTCGACGTCCAGGGTCACCGGCAGCCCGGCGCGACGGGCCGCGTCCACCATCGGGCCCAGGTCGGTCAGGTCGGGCTGCGGAGCGGTCTGCGGACCGGTGGCCTCGCTGCGCAGCACCCCCAGCAGCCGCCGCATGTCGGTCAGCGCGTCGCGGGCCGAGCCGGCGATGGCGGCGAATTCGGCGGCGGCCGGCGCCGGCACGTCGGTCAGCCGGTACGGCGCGGTCTCGGCCTGTACCGCGATCAGCGACATGTGGTGGGCCACCACGTCGTGCAGTTCGCGGGCGATCCGGGTGCGCTCCTCCAGCACCGCGCGGCGCTCCTGCTCCCGCTCGCTCAGCTCGGTCTGCGCGGCGAGCGCCCGCCGGGACAGCCGGTTGCGCCGGATCAGGTCACCGACGATCGCCAGCGCGCCGAGCAGCGCCAGGACGGCGGCCCGGTTCTGGGCGTGCACCAGGGTGAGTACCGGCACCGCGGTGATCGCCACCACCCAGGCCAGCACCGGCCGGTCGACCCGCGCGACGACCACCGCGACCACCGCGACCGAGCCGAGCGCCAGCGGCGGCGTCCACGGTCCGGGCAGGTCGGCCGGCGCGTTGAACGTGCACACCAGCAGGGCCAGCACCGTGAGCCGCCAGGCCAGCAGCGGACGCCGGGGCAGCGCCAGCAGCGGCGCCACGGTCAGCGCCGCGAACAGCACCGCGATCGGAACCGGCAGACCCCAGTTGCTCTCCACGGTGAGCGTGATCCAGAAGAGGCCGAGCGCGGCGAGCAGCCCGACCGGGGCGGCGGGTCGGGCGAGCCGGGGCCAGCGGGCCAGCAGCGGTCGACCGGGCGGGGCGTCCGGGCCCCACAGGGTCTGCCGCAACGCCCGCAGGGCCACGGCGATCGGTTGCCGGTTCACCACCCGGAGGCTACGGGCAGAGCCCATCACGGGGCGTGCCACCAGGGGTTGATCCCGGTGTCGTACCACGGTGTGACGCGGCTCCCGTTAGCGCTTACCTGCCGGTAACGCCTAGGCTCCGACGCGTCCGTGCTGACCATTCGCAAGGGGGAACCGTGGCCCGTACCGTGCTGGTGACCGGGGGTAACCGGGGGATCGGCCTGGCCATCGCGCAGGCCTTCGCCAAGCAGGGCGATCGGGTGGCGGTCACCCACCGCAGCGGCGATGCCCCCGACGGGCTGTTCGGCGTGCGCGCCGACGTCACCGACGCGGCCTCGATCGACGCCGCGTTCACCGCCGTCGAGGCCGAGCTGGGTCCGGTCGAGGTGGTTGTCGCCAACGCCGGCATGACCGACGACACCCTGCTGCTGCGGATGTCCGAGGAGCAGTTCACCGGTGTGCTGGACACCAACCTCACCGGCGCGTTCCGGGTCGCCAAGCGGGCCTCCGGCAAGATGCTGCGGGCCAAGTGGGGCCGGATGATCTTCATCTCCTCGGTGGTGGGTCTCTCCGGCGGCGCGGGTCAGGTCAACTACGCCGCCAGCAAGGCCGGCCTGGTCGGCGTGGCCCGCTCGATCACCCGGGAGCTGGGCAGCCGCAACATCACCGCGAACGTGGTGGCGCCCGGCTTCATCGACACCGACATGACCGCCAGCCTCAGCGACGACCGCAAGGCGGAGATCCGCAAGTCCATCCCGGCCGGCCGGATGGCCAGCCCGGACGAGGTGGCCGCCGTGGTCACCTGGCTGGCCTCGGACAGCGCCGGGTACGTCTCCGGCGCCGTGATCCCGGTCGACGGCGGCCTCGGCATGGGCCACTGACCAGCGCTTCGACTACGTACGGAGGAAACCCTGCATGTCCGGACTGCTCGCCGGTAAGCGGCTGCTCGTCACCGGTGTGATCACCGAGGCTTCGATCGCCTTCTCGGTGGCGAAACTCGCCCAGGAGAACGGCGCGCAGGTCGTGCTGACCGGCTTCGGACGGCTCTCCCTGGTCGAGCGGATCGCCAAGCGGCTGCCCGAGCCCGCGCCGGTGATCGAGGTCGACGTGACCAACACCGAGCACCTGGCCAGCCTCGCCGACCGGGTACGGGAGCACGTCGACGGTCTCGACGGCGTCGTGCACTCGATCGGCTTCGCCCCGCAGAGCTGCCTCGGCGGCGGCTTCCTCGACGCCCCCTGGGAGGACGTGGCGACCGCCCTGCACGTCTCCACCTACTCGTACAAGTCGCTGGCCATGGCGGCGCTGCCGCTGATGTCGGCCGGCGGCGCGGTGGTCGGCCTGACCTTCGACGCGACGAAGGCGTGGCCGGTCTACGACTGGATGGGCGTGGCCAAGGCCGGCCTGGAGTCCGCGTCCCGCTACCTCGCCATGCACCTGGGCAAGCAGGGCATCCGCAGCAACCTGGTGGCCGCCGGGCCGCTGCGTACCATCGCCGCGAAGTCGATCCCCGGCTTCGACCAGTTCGAGGAGGCCTGGGCCGGGCGGGCTCCGCTGGGCTGGAGCCTCACCGACCAGGAGCCGGCCGCCCGGGCCTGCCTGGCGCTGCTCTCCGACTGGTTCCCGGCCACCACCGGCGAGATCGTCCACGTCGACGGCGGCTACCACGCCGTCGGTTCCTGACACTGCTCCGCGACGCTCCCTGGTCGCCGTCCGCGTGATCTACGCGTCCGGACCAGGGGGCGTCGCCGGGCCGTCGCGGCCGAGGGGCGAGAATGGCCCCATGGCGTACGACGCGGTGGTGCTGGTGTCCTTCGGCGGGCCCGAACGGCCCGAGGACGTGATGCCGTTCCTGCAGAACGTGACCCGCGGCCGAGGCGTGCCGCCCGAGCGGCTGGCCGAGGTCGCCGAGCACTACCAGCACTTCGGCGGGGTGTCCCCGATCAACCAGCAGAACCGCGAGCTGCTGGCCGCCGTCCGGGCCGACTTCGCCGCGCACGGCCTCGACCTGCCCATCTACTGGGGCAACCGCAACTGGGACCCGATGCTCGCCGACACCGTGACGCAGATGCGCGACGACGGGGTGACCCGGGCGCTGGCCTTCGTCACCAGCGCGTACGGCGGCTACTCGTCCTGCCGGCAGTACCAGGAGGACATCGCCGCCGCCCGCGCCGCCGTCGGCCCGGACGCCCCGGTGATCGAGAAGATCCGCCAGTTCTGGGACCACCCCGGTTTCATCGAGCCGCACATCGACGCCGTCCGTGCCGCGCTGGGCCAGCTCGACCAGGCGTTGCGGGACACCACCCGGCTGGTGTTCACCGCCCACTCCATCCCCACCTCGATGGCGGCCAACGCCGGCCCGCACGGCGGCCGGTACGAGGCGCAACTGCGGGAGGCCGCCGCGCTGGTGGCCGCTGCCGCCGCCCCCGACCTGGCGTACGACCTGGTCTGGCAGAGCCGTTCGGGCCCCCCGCACGTGCCGTGGCTGGACCCGGACATCAACGACCACCTGGGCACCCTCGCCGAGGGTGGCACCACCAGCGTGGTGGTCAGCCCGATCGGGTTCGTCTCCGACCACCTGGAAGTCGTGTGGGACCTCGACACCGAGGCGCTGGAGACGGCCAAGCAACTCGGCCTGGACTTCGTCCGGGCCGGCACCCCGGGCACCGACCCGCGCTTCGTGACCATGGTCCGGGAGCTGGTCACCGAGCGGACCGACCCGGACGGCGCGCAGCTGCGTCGTCGCCTCGGCGAGCTGCCGATGTGGGACACCTGCCCGACCGTGTGCTGCGTACCGACCCGCCGTCCGACGCCCGCTGGGAGCACCGATGCATGACCGCAAGCCCGTGCAGAGCTGGCTCACCGACATGGACGGCGTGCTGGTGCACGAGGGCCAGCCGGTGCCCGGCGCACCGGAGTTCGTCAACCGGCTGCGCGCCTCCGGCAAGCCGTTCCTGGTGCTGACCAACAACTCGATCTACACCCCGCGGGACCTCACGGCCCGGTTGAGCCGGATGGGTCTGGACGTGCCGGAGGAGTCGATCTGGTCTTCGGCCCTGGCCACCGGCCAGTTCCTCGCCGACCAGCGGCCGGGTGGCACCGCGTACGTCATCGGGGAGGCCGGCCTGACCACCGCGCTGCACGCGGTCGGCTACGTGCTCACCGACTTCGCCCCGGACTACGTGGTGCTCGGCGAGACCCGCACCTACAGCTTCGAGGCGATCACCAAGGCGGTGCGGCTGATCAACGACGGGGCCCGGTTCATCTGCACCAACCCCGACGTGACCGGCCCGTCGGTGGAGGGCGCGCTGCCCGCGGCCGGCTCGGTCGCCGCCATGATCTCCAAGGCGACCGGGGTGGAGCCGTACTTCGTCGGCAAGCCCAATCCGATGATGATGCGCTCCGCGCTGAACACCATCAACGCGCACTCGGAGACCACCGCGATGATCGGCGACCGGATGGACACCGACATCCTCTGTGGTCTGGAGGCCGGGCTGGAGACCATCCTGGTGCTCACCGGCATCAGCAGCCGTACCGAGGCGGAGCGCTACCCGTACCGACCGTCCCGGATCATCAACTCGGTGGCCGACCTGCTCGACGAGGTCTGACCGCGCGGCGCGCTGATGATCGCGCTCGAACATGGATGTGGTGGTCACGCGCGCGCCGGAGGCCATGACATCCTGGATCGAGCGCGATCATGCCCGGCGCGGGCGTGATCGCGGGCGGCGTGGGTCAGGGGCGTAGCGGGGCGTTGCAGGCGGCGACCAGCGCCTGCCGGCAGGCCGTGGTGAGCGGGCGCAGCGCGGCGTCGCGCTGCTGGGCCTCGTAGTTGTTGATCGCGCCACCGGGGGCGGCGTGCCCGGCCAGCGCGAGCACCCGGTCGAGCACCGCGGCCCGGGCGAAGAGCCGGCGGGCCCGCGGGTCGAAGCCGGGTGGCAGGTCGGTGGCGCCGTCCGGGCGGCGCAGCGCGGCCAGCGCTCCGGCCAACTCGGGCCGCCACTGGGCCACGTCGAGCCGGGTCAGCGCGGCGGTGGTCTCGGCCAGCGCGGCGGCCAGCTCGGCCTCCGCCTCGGCGGCGCCGGGCAGCGACAGCGAGGCGGCCGGGGCGTTGGCCGGCAGCGGGTACACCCGCCACAGCACCGTCTCGAAACAGTCCCCCGAGCCGGACGTGTGGCTGCGCACCTGCGGGATCAGACCCAGCCCACCGGCCACCACCGCCTCGCCCGCCACCAGGGCCGCCCCGGCGAAGTCCCCGGGACCGGGCAGACCCCGTGGGTCGCCCGGCGCGGGCAGCACCAGACGGATCTCGTCGGGGGAGAGCTTGGCCAGGGTGGGCAGCGCGGCGCCGAGCGGGACGTCGGTCCAGGTGCCGGGGGCGTCCGCAACGAGGTGCTCCTCGTCACCGGCGATGGCGTCGGCGACCTCGTCGTACGGCACCAGCCCGGCGCGCCACGCGCGCACCCAGGCAACGAACCGGCTCGACCGGCGCGGCGCAAGCGTGGCCGCGCCCGTTGCGGGGGTGGACATGCCGAAAGGGTACGTGGTCATCGGTGGCCGTGTCTCGACTGCCGCTCCGGCCGCCCTTCCTGCCCCGAACTGCCCCCTTCGCCCGATCCGCGCCCGCAGCGCGGCCCGCTGATCCGCGGTTGACCGTCAGCCGCCGGGGCGCGGCGCTGCGACCCCGTCCCGCGTACCTCCCTGAGCGCTGGCGCAGCCGCAGACCTCGATGGGGTGGCGCGGTGTGTCGGGGGGCGGGGTGCTGGTGGGGGCGTTAGCGTGATCGACATGGCGGGGCGATACGGCGAGGACGTGCTGGCGGGGGACTGGCGGCGGCGGAAGGTCACCCCCGAGGTGGATGCCGAACCGGATCTCGTGGTGGAGGACGCCGACTCCGGGTTCTGCGGTGCGGTGGTGGGCTTCGAGGCCGGCGCGGTCGTGCTGGAGGACCGGCACGGCCGGCGGCGCAACTTCCCGCTGCTGCCCGCGGCGTTCCTGCTCGACGGCCGCCCGGTGACGTTGCGCCGCCCGAGCCGCGCGCCGGTGCCGGCGGCCCGCCGACGTACGGCGTCCGGTTCGGTGGCGGTGGACAATGTTCGCGCCCAGGTGGCCAAGGCCAGTCGGATCTGGGTGGAGGGCATCCACGACGCTGCCCTCATCGAGCGGATCTGGGGCGACGACCTGCGGATCGAGGGCGTGGTGGTCGAGCCGTTGGACGGCATCGACGACCTGGACGCCGACGTACGCGACTTCGGCCCCGGCCCGACCCGACGACTCGGCGTGCTCGTCGACCACCTGGTGCCGGGCAGCAAGGAGAGCCGCATCGTGGCCCGGGTCAACTCGTCGTACGTGCTGGTGACCGGCCACCCGTACGTGGACGTCTGGCAGGCGGTCAAACCGGCGGCGCTGGGTATCGCGGCGTGGCCGGTCGTGCCGCCGGGGCAGCCGTGGAAGGAGGGGGTCTGCGCGGCCCTCGGGGTGGCCGAGCCGGCCGACATGTGGCGGCACATCCTGTCCCGGGTGAACAGCTTCGCCGACGTGGAGACCCCCCTGATCAACGCCATGGAACGCCTCATCGACTTCGTCACCGAGCCAGCCTGACCCGACGCCCCGGCGGCGTGCCGGGGCGACGGGCGGGCGGTTCTCAGGGCTCCTGGTCGGGGCTGCGGGTGTAGACGAAGGTGGCGATGTCCAGCGCGACCGCGCGGCCCTGTCCGTCGCGGCGCACCGTGAGGATTTCGCCGTCCTGCCCACCGGCCCGATCCCGCCAGCGGTCCGGGCCCTCGGGAACGAACCGGAGGTTCGGTGCGCCGACCGGGCCGGCGTGCAGGTCGCCGGCGGCGTCCGCGTACACCTCGATGGTGGTGCCCATCCACCACCAGCGGCCGGTCAGCTCGGCGAGTTCGGCCGGCGGCGGGGCGGTGGCCGGCAGCCACGGGGTGACCGGGGCGGGTTCGGCGTCCAGCACCAGCGTGAGCAGTTGCCGGCCCAGCCCGCCGATGTGGCCGGTACGGAAACCGTAGGAGTTGGCGAAGCCGACGACCGCGGTGCGGCTGGGCCGGTGCACGGCCAGCGAGGCGACGTAGCCGGGCATGGAGCCGCCGTGTCCGACGTACACCCGGTCGCCTTCCCGGTGGAGCTCCACCCCGAGGCCGTGCCCGTGGGTCCAGGCCTCCAGGTCACTGATCACCACGGGCGAGCACATCTCGGTAAGCGTCTCGGCGGCCAGCACCGACGGGTCGGGGTCGGCCAGGAACGCCGCCCAGCGGCCCAGGTCCTCGATCGTCGACCAGAGCTGCCCGGCCGGGGCCATCGCCCCGGTGTCGGTACGCGGCTCCTCGCGCAGGGTGTCGTGCCAGGGGTGCACGACGTAGCCACGGGCGAACGGCTCGCTGGCCGCGTACGTGGTGCGGCGCAGGCCCAGCGGGGTGAGGATCCGCTCGTTGAGCAGGTCGGCCCAGGGCGTCCCGGTGAGTCGTTCGAGGACGCCGCCGAGCAACCCGTACGCCAGGTTGGAGTAGTGGTAGGTGAGGTGCGGCGGGTAGGCGACCTTGTCGGGGGTGACCCCGGCGAGCAGGGTGGTGAGGTCCACGCCGGCGGCCCGTTCCCACCAGTCGCCCTCGGGTTCGCGCTGGATGCCGCTGGCGTGCGCGAGCAGCTGACGCAGGGTGAGCGCGCCGACGCCGGTGCCCGGCAGGTGGCGCTCCACCGGGTCGTCGACGGCGAGCCGGCCCGCGTCGCGCAACTGCATGATCAGGGTCGCGGTCATGGTCTTGCTGATCGAGCCCAACCGGTACTGCAGGTCGGCGTCCGGGCGGGGGTGCGCGCCGGCGGTGGCCAGGTGCGCCAGCGTGCCGTCGCACACCACGCCCAGCACCAGCGACGGGGTGTGGCCGTCGGCCTGGGCCTGCGCGACCCGGGCGTCGATCTGCCGGGCGGTCTCGGGCAGCAGCGTCAAGGGGATCTCCTGGGGTCGGGCCGCTGGTCGGTGGCGTTTCGGCGGGCCGGAAAGGGGCCTGGTCGAGCCTACTGATCTTCGGGGGGAGGTCGCGCGTGCGTTTGCGTGTCAGGATCGTGGTGTGGACGCCGTGGTGTGGATCGTTTTGGGTGTGGTGCTGGCGGTCGCCGAGATCTTCACGACGACCCTCTTTCTCATCATGTTCGGGCTCGGCGCCTTCGCCGCCGCCGGTGCCGCCGCTCTGGGTGCGCCGGTGGCCGTGCAGGCCCTGGTCTTCGCGGTGGTGTCCGCGTTGAGCCTGGTGGTGGCGCGACCGGTGATCAAGCGGCACCGCCGTTCGGCGCTGGAGAGCGGCGAACAGCCGTTCGGCGTGGAGGCGATCGAGGGCTCCACGGCGCTGGTGCTGGAGCGGGTGGACGCCGACAGTGGCCTCGTCAAGATCGACGGGGAGCTGTGGAGTGCCCGGCCGTACGACACGACGCAGACTTTCGAGCCCGGCGAGCGGGTTCGGGTGATTAAGGTCCGGGGCGCGACCGCCCTGGTCTGGCAGGACGATGTTTCTTCCGCCGGCGACTTGCCGGAAGCGAGAGGGTGAACGGGATGACAACAGTCGGGGTGCTGGTGATCGCGGTGGCGTTGATCGCCGTGATAACGCTGGCCAAGGCGGTGCGGATCGTGCCGCAGCAGCGCCAGGACGTGGTGGAACGACTCGGCAAGTACAAGCGCACCCTCAATCCCGGCCTCAACCTGCTGGTGCCGTTCATCGACGCGGTTCGCACCAAGGTCGACATGCGGGAGCAGGTGGTCAGCTTCCCGCCGCAGCCGGTGATCACCTCGGACAACCTGGTGGTCTCGATCGACACGGTTCTGTACTTCAAGGTGGTCGACTCGGTCCGGGCGACCTACGAGATCTCCAGCTTCCTCCAGGCCATCGAGCAGTTGACAGTCACCACGTTGCGTAACGTGATCGGTTCCCTGGACCTGGAGCGGGCACTGACCAGCCGGGACGAGATCAACCGGCACCTCTCGGGCGTGCTCGACGAGACCACCGGCCGGTGGGGCATCAAGGTGACCCGGGTCGAGATCAAGGCGATCGAGCCGCCGGCCAGCATCCGCGACTCGATGGAGAAGCAGATGCGCGCCGAGCGGGACCGCCGTGCGGCGATCCTGACCGCCGAGGGCCACAAGCAGTCGGTGATCCTCACCGCCGAGGGTGACAAGCAGTCGGCGGTGTTGCGGGCCGACGGTGACCGGCAGGCCCGGATCCTGCAGGCCGAAGGTCAGGCGAAGGCGATCCGGACGGTCTTCGACGCGATCCACCAGGCAAACCCGAGCCAGAAGGTGCTCGCCTACCAGTACCTGCAGGCTCTGCCGCAGATCGCCCAGGGCAGCGCCAACAAGGTCTGGATCATCCCGGCCGAGCTGACCAAGGCCCTGGAGGGGATGGGTGGCGCGCTCGGTGGGCTGAGCCAGATGGTCGGGGACCTTCCCGCGCCGGAGGCCGCCGACCACGCGAGCCAGGTGGAGCGGGAGGCCGCGGAGGCGGCGCAGGCCGCGGCGGACGCCGCTCAGCAGATCCACGACGAGGTACGCGTCGCCGAGGCGCAGGCCACCGGCGGCAACAAGCCGCAGGGGTTGCCCGCGCCGGAGCCGGTCACCCCGGCCAGCCTGACCGAGGACCCGGCCGACCAGCGCGAGCGCGGCTGATCCGGCACGTCGGCCGGACAGGGCGAGCCTCGAACGGAGGCTCCGGCCCACGGCCTTAATGCGAAAAGTGCTCATGGGGCGCTCCGATGCCTGCCACGATCGGTCCTAGGACGGGTGGTGACCAGGCAATCGGGGCGCCCCGGCGCGTCTCGCACCGCTCGCGGACGAGCGAGGTGACGCATGAAGGATCCGGCGAATCGGATGTGGTCCTCGGCCCCGGTGCCCGGCGCGCACGACCCGGTCGCCCCACTGGGCTCCCGGAGCACCGGTGGAGGATTCGGCGTACTGCCCTTCGTGGGCGAGCCGACCCCGGGCGCCCCGGCCACGAATGCCAGCTGGGCCTGGTCGGTACGCCGGTTCGCGCGGGCCGCGGTGTGGCTGCTGCCCGCGTACGCCATTCTCTACGGCGCGGTGGCGATGGCCAGCGACGGCGGGGTGGGCAACGACCCCTATCCGGCCGACGGCCGGGCCGTGTATCTGATCGGCTGGGTGGCCGCGGTCTGGCTCGGCCTGCTCGCGCTCCTGGCCCTCACGGGCCTGCTGGCCGCCACGCGCAGCCGCCGGGTGGCCGCCGCCGGCCTGCTGATCAGCATCGCCGGAACCGTGCTGATGCTGCCCTTCGCCGGGCTCGAAGAGCAGACGCCGGTCTTCGGCACCACCGCGCGCTCGCTGGTTCTGCTCGGCGCGACGTTCTACAGCGTGGGCTGGTTCCTCACCGGGTGGGCGGTGGCCCGCTCGGGCACCTTCAGCCTCGGCGACGGAATCATGCTGATCATCGCCGCACCGCTGCTCGGCCTGGGAGGTGCCCTGATCGGCTCGCTACAGACGTTCGGCGCGATCTTCGTGCTGATCGCCGGCATCGGCATCGGCTACCGCTCCGGCCGCCTGATGCCCCGCGAAACCGCCCGAGACGCCGCCAACGCCAGCCTGAGCACCCCAAACCCCTGAAGCGCCCGCGCGGGCGTCCTCCCGCTGCCGTTGATCATGAAGTTTATTTTGTTCGACCCGCGCGGTAGGTGCAGAAAAAACAACTTAACAACATCA
>NZ_JBEXHY010000112.1:0-16669 GCF_040608295.1 Micromonospora sp. NPDC005197
GGGTACAAGATCCGTCCCTTGGGCTACACCTTCTGACCCACCTATCCTCTTGGGCGCGGCACCCACCCGGGTGCCGCGCCCTCGTTCCGTCGGGGTCAAGCGGCCAGCTCGACAGCTCGCACGTTTCTGCAGCTAGCAGGAGTGTCGCCTTGGTGGCAGCAGAGCAAAGCGTCCGACGCGGGCGGTCGCCTGCCGGACGAAGGTCACCAGACGTCACCGGTCCTCCCAACGAAAAACCGCTGGTCCGATCGGGCCGGTCGGCGCACGATGGGCGGGTGATCGAGGCGTACCCGAAGCAGGCTCCTGTCCGTGCGGCCACCGCCGCACGCCGACAGCGGACCGGCTCCGGGCGTGCCTCGACCCGCTACCGACCGTCGTGACGGCCGCGTTCCTCGCTGGGCTGGTCGCCGGCTACGGCGTCGCCGTGCCGGTCGGCGCGATCGCGGTGCTGGTCCTCGGGCTCAGTGCGCGTACGTCGTTCCGGGTCGGCGCCGCCGGCGCGCTCGGTGTGGCCACCGCCGACGGGTTCTACGCCACCATCGCGGTGCTCGGCGGCGCGGCGATCGCCGGGCTGATCGCGCCGGTCGCCGGGCCGCTGCGGGTGGTCGCGGCCGTGGTGCTGCTTGCGCTCGCTGCGCACGGCGCGTGGCGGGCGCTGCGCCCGAGGCCCACCGCCACCGCGCCGAGCGTCGGGCGGGGGATGGACACGCCGGTCCGGGCGTACGCGGGCGTGCTGGCGCTGACCCTGCTCAACCCGGCCACCGTGGTCTACTTCGCGGCGCTGGTGTTCGGCCGCGGCGACACCGCCGAGGCCGGGCCGGTGGCCGCGGCGCTCTTCGTGCTCGGCGCGTTCGTCGCCTCGGCGAGCTGGCAGCTGCTGATCGCGGGCGGCGGCACCCTGGTCGGGCGGCTGTTGGCCGGCCCGCGTGGGCGGCGCGCGACGGCGCTGGCGTCCAGCATGATCATTGCTGGCCTTGCGGTCGTCGTCCTGCTGGGTCGATAGCGGCCCGACCTCCGTCGTTTTCCCGGCCGCAGTGGATCTGCCCGCCTCACCGGGACCAGGTGCGGGGCGACCGCCTCCGGCCGGCGCCGTGCCGTACGGTCGGATCATGAGCAGCCGACCCGCAGCCGGCGGCGGCCGGTGGGTCGAGGTGGCCCCCGGCCGGATCGCCCGCTGGGTCGAGGGCTTCACCGACCGGCACGGCCCGCCCACCACGACCGTCGAGGGGTACGGGCTGCGGCTGGCCGCCCCCGACGGTGCCACCGCCGAGCTGCACGCACCACCGGGCGCGCCGTCCGCCGCCGACCTGGCCGGATTCGTCGCCGCGGCGACCGCGCCCCGCCGGCTCGGGCTGCTGCTGGCCCGCAAGGGTTCGGTGGCGGTGGGCGTCGCGGCGGGGGAGGAGCTGGAGGTGTCCAAGGTGGACACCCGGTACGTGCAGGGACGCACGGCCGCCGGTGGCTGGTCGCAGCACCGCTTCGCCCGGCGGCGGGACAACCAGGCGAAGGCGGCACTCGGTGAGGCGGCCGACCTTGCCGTACGGCTCCTGCTGCCGGAGGCCCGGACGCTGGCGGCGCTGGTCTGCGGCGGTGACCGGCGGGCGGTGGACACCGTGCTGGCCGACCGGCGGTTGGCCCCGCTTGTCGCGCTGCGCGCGGAGCGACTGCTCGACGTGCCCGAGCCCCGGCACGCGGTGCTGGTGGAGGCGATCGCCGCGGCGCGCGCGGTCCGCGTCCTGGTCCGCGACTCCGACCCGGCGGCCCCACCGCCGGGCTGAGTCGGGCGGGGACGGCGGCGGCCGCCGGGCGGGTGCCCGGCGGCCGCGGTGGCGCGTTGGTGCGCCGGTCAGAGGTTGCCCGCGAAGGTGTCGCAGGTCTTCGGGTCGCCGCTGTTGTAGCCCTGCTCGAACCACTTCTGCCGCTGGGCGGCGGTGCCGTGGGTGTACGAGCTCGGGTCGTTGCCCCGGCCGGACTTCTGCTGAATGGCGTCGTCGCCGATCGCGCCGGCGGTGTTCACCGCGTCCTGGATGTCCTGCTGGCTGATCGACTTGAAGATCGCCTGGTTGTTCTTCGACTTGGTCTCGGTGGCGTGGTTGGCCCAGGCGCCCGCGAAGCAGTCCGCCTGCAACTCCAGCCGGACCGAGCCGGAGGTGGGCCCGGTCTTGCCGTCCTGCGCCTTGGCCTCGGTGCCGAGCAGGTCCTGCACGTGGTGGCCGTACTCGTGCGCGAGAACGTACGGCTGGGGGAACTCGCCGTTGACGCCGAACTCGGACTTGAGCGTGTCGTAGAAGGTCAGGTCGATGTAGACGTGCTTGTCCGCCGGGCAGTAGAACGGGCCGACACCCGAGTCGGCCTGACCGCAGCCGGTGTTCACGCTGTCGCTGAAGAACCGGGTGGTGACCGGTTGGTACTGGTCGCCGAACGCCTTCGGCATGGCGTCCTTCCAGTAAGCCTGGATGGAATTGATGTAGAGGGTGTTGCGGCAGTCCTCGGTCTTGGTCGCGCTCGCGGAGCACTCGGCGTCCAGGCTGGAGTTGTCGGCCGGCTGGTCGCTGCCGCCTCCGCCGCCGAGCTGGCTGAGCCCGAACCCGCCACCGGCCAACGCCAGCACGACGGCGATGATGATGCCGATCAGGCCGCCGCCCCGGCCGCCGCCCCCGGGGATCGGGATCCCGAGGCCTCCGCCCCCGCCGCCTCCGCCGGATCCACGCATGTCCTCTACCTGACTGGTGTCGACCTGCGCGTTCTCGTTCAGCTCCATCGTGACCTCGATCGCGTGAAATGTCCTGTGATACGCCGTCAGCGCCGGACCGGGTCCGGACGGCGTTCCGGTACCCGATGATCTTGATTGGTAATCCAGCCCGGCCGCCCGACCCGCGCCCCGGTACACTTGTCCCCGTGCCGCGCTGCGAAGGCTGAACCGCCCCGCGCCGACGGGCCCACCGCCCGCCGGCGCTTTCGCGTGCCCTGAGTCAGCCTTCCAGACCCCGAGAGCGAGTCCCACGAGATGATCACTGCCACCGGCCTGGAGTTGCGCGCCGGCTCCCGGATCCTGCTGTCCGACACCACGCTGCGCGTGCAGCCCGGTGACCGGATCGGCCTGGTCGGCCGCAACGGCGCCGGCAAGACCACCACGTTGAAGGTGCTCGCCGGCGAGGGGCAGCCGTACGGCGGGCAGATCGACCAGCGCAGCGCCATCGGCTACCTCCCGCAGGACCCGCGCACCGGCGACCTGGAGGTGACCGGCCGCGACCGGGTGCTCTCCGCCCGCGGCCTGGACGTGCTGATGGCGCAGATGAAGGAGATCGAGGCCCAACTGGCCGAGGACGCCAGCGACAAGCTGGTCCGCCGCTACGGCGCGCTGGAGGACCAGTTCGCCGCCCTGGGCGGGTACGCGGCCGAGGCCGAGGCCGCCCGGATCTGCGCCAACCTGGGGCTGCCGGACCGCGCGCTCGCCCAGACCATCGGCACCCTCTCCGGCGGTCAGCGCCGCCGCATCGAGCTGGCCCGGATCCTGTTCCGCGACGCCGGTGAGAACGGCGGTGGCATCCTGCTGCTCGACGAGCCGACGAACCACCTCGACGCGGACTCGATCACCTGGCTGCGCGGCTTTCTCGCCAACCACAAGGGCGGCCTCATCGTGATCTCCCACGACGGCGCGCTGCTGGAGTCGGTGGTCAACAAGGTCTGGTTCCTCGACGCCACCCGAAGCGTGATCGACGTCTACAACCTGGGCTGGAAGGCGTACCTGGAGGCCCGCGAGACCGACGAGCGCCGCCGCCGCCGGGAGCGGGCCAACGCGGAGAAGAAGGCCGGCGCGCTGATGGCGCAGGCCGACAAGATGCGGGCCAAGGCCACCAAGACCGTCGCCGCGCAGAACATGGCCCGCCGCGCCGAGAAGCTGATCTCCGGCCTGGAGGAGGTGCGCGTCGCCGACCGGGTGGCCAAGGTGCGCTTCCCCAGCCCCGCCCCGTGCGGCAAGACGCCGCTCACCGCGACCGGCCTGTCCAAGTCGTACGGCTCGCTGGAGATCTTCACCGACGTCAACGTCGCGGTGGACCGGGGTTCCCGGGTGGCCATCCTCGGGCTCAACGGCGCCGGCAAGACGACGCTGTTGCGGATGCTCGGCGGGCTGCTCACCCCGGACACCGGCGAGGTGCACGCGGGCCACGGGCTGCGGTTGGGCTACTACGCCCAGGAGCACGAGACGCTGGACGTGGAGCGGACGGTGCTGGAGAACATGCGGGCCGCCGCCGTCGAGCAGTCCGACACCGACCTGCGCAAGATCCTCGGCGCGTTCCTGTTCTCCGGCGACGACGTGAACAAGCCGGCCGGGGTGCTCTCCGGCGGCGAGAAGACCCGGCTGGCGCTGTCCACCCTGGTCTGCTCCGGCGCCAACGTGCTGCTGCTCGACGAGCCGACGAACAACCTCGACCCGGTCAGCCGCGAGCAGGTGCTCGACGCGATTGCCAACTACCCGGGCGCCATCGTGCTGGTCACGCACGACCCGGGTGCGGTGCTCGCGCTCAAGCCCGACCGCGCGATCCTGCTGCCCGACGGCGACGAGGACGCCTGGAGCGACGACCTCCTCGAACTGGTCGAGTTGGCCTGACCGGCCCGGCTCGGGCCGCCCGCGGCGGCAGGGGGCGGGTCCGCCTCAGCCGAGCAGGTCCACCAGCCGGCCGAGCACGCCGGAGCTGACCAGGATCACCACGCCGATGGCGACGAAGATCGTCGGCACCAGCCAGTGGCCGGCGCGCTCCACCAGCCGGACCACCCGGCGGTGCCCACCCAGCCAGGCCGCGGCGGCGCACCACAGGCCGACGAGCACCACGAAGACCAGCAGGAAGACCGCGCTGTCGCCGGGGCCGAGAGCCCGGAACACGGGTACGTAGACGGCCACGTTGTCGGCGCCGTTGGCGATGGTCACCCCGGCCACGCCGAGTGTCCCGGTGACGACCGTTGCCGGCTCGTCGTCGTCCGAGCCGCACAGCGCGCGGACGCCCAGCGCGATCGGCAGCAGGCCGAGCAGCCCGGTCCACGGGTCCGGCACGACCAGCAGCCCGGCGGCGATCACCGCGCTGGCCAGGGCGAGCGCGCCGATGCCGAGGTACTGGCCGGCGACGATCTGCCAGGTGCGGGGCCGGCCGGTGGTGCGGGCCGCCACGAAGAACAGCGTGAGGATGACGATGTCGTCGATGTCGGTGGCGGCGAAGACCACCGCCGCTCCGGCCGCCGTACCCAGCAGGTCGATCACGCCCGGGAGCGTACGGGCCGAGGCGTCGCCGCTCGGCGGTGGCCCTTCCGGACGGTGTGCCGGGACCGATCGCGAGGATCACTCTATCGGGAAGCTGACATTGCATAGCGTGTCGGTTGGCGAAGAGTTGATATCTGGCGCATGATCGTCCGAGGCGGTCTAATAGGTGGGACCGTATCCGAACCGCACAGTCTGGGACGTGAGGACACAGCATGGCAGCCACTGGCACAGCCACCAGCACTGAGAAGGGTCGCCGGATCGTCGGAGCCGAGCGTCAGACGCTCGCCAAGGACCTGGTAAAGCGGTACACCTCGGGGGAGAGCATCCGCGCGCTGGCGGCCTCGACCGGCCGTTCCTACGGGTTCATTCACCGAGTGCTCACCGAGTCCGGGGTTCAGCTGCGTCAGCGCGGCGGTGCCCGGCGCCGCAAGAAGGCGTGACCCGCCCCTTCGCGTCGTTCACCAGCGCCGCGCCCCGGGCAGCCCGGTGACCGCCGAGGCGACCGGGGTTCGGCTGACCTGCGACGGGCCGGTTGCCACGGTGACGTTGTGCCGGCCCGACGTGCTCAACGCCCAGACGCCGGCGATGTGGCGCGCGATGAGCGACTTCTCCCGCGACCTGCCCGGCGACGTCCGGGTGGTGGTGGTGCGTGGCGAGGGGCGTGCGTTCTCCGCCGGCCTCGACCTCGCGGTTGCTGGCGCCTCCGGCCCGGGGTCGTTCGCCGAGTTGGCCACGCTGCCCGAGCAGGAGTGCGCCGACCAGATCGCGGCGTTCCAGGCCGGCTTCACCTGGCTGCACCGGCCGGACGTCATCTCCGTGGCCGCCGTGCAGGGGCACGCGATCGGCGCCGGTTTCCAACTCGCGCTGGCCTGTGACCTGCGGGTCCTGGCCGCCGACGCGAAGTTGTCGATGGCCGAGGTGACCCTCGGGCTGGTGCCCGACCTGGCCGGCACGAAGCGCCTCGTCGAGCTGGTCGGCTATTCCCGGGCGCTGGAGATCTGCGCGACCGGCCGCCGGCTGGACGCCGCCGAGGCGGACCGGATCGGCTTGGCCACTCTTGTCGTACCACCGGCCGAGCTGGACGGCGCGGTCCGTGACCTGACCGCGGGCCTGCTGGCCGGGGCCCGCGACGCGGTGGTGGAGATCAAGGCCCTGCTCGCCGGCGCTGCGGGGCGGTCGCACGCCGACCAGCAACGCGCCGAGCGGGAGGCGCAGACCCGCCGCCTGCGGGATCTGACCGGCCGAGGAGAATAGTAAGGACCGTACGGGAAGATCCGGGTTACGACCGAGGTTGTCAGAGTCGTCGGGAGAATTGACCTGACGTGTGTGGTCCACCCGACGACCCGGAGGTGAGCGGTGTCCAACCCGATGTCCGGCGGTGGCATGGCCGGGTGGAGCATGCTCCGGTCGATGCGTAACCGCGACGAGGTCTCCACCCACCGGCTCAAGCACGGCGTGGCCCGCCGCATCGTGGCCTTCGCCCAGCCCTACCGGCGCGACATCATCGTCTTCCTGGCCACCGTGGTGCTGGCCGCCATCATCGGCGTGGCCACGCCGGTGCTCGCCGGTGACGTCATCAACGCGATCAACCGGGGCGGCAGCGAGGCCGGCCGACTCGTGGTCCAGCTGGCCCTGTTCATCGCCGGGCTGGCGGTCGCCGACGCGCTGCTGTCGCTGGCCCAGCGGTGGTATTCGGCCCGCATCGGCGAGGGCATCATCCTCGACCTGCGTACCCGGGTCTACGACCACGTGCAGCGGATGCCGCTGCAGTTCTTCACCCGCACCCAGACCGGTGCCCTGGTCAGCCGGCTCAACAACGACGTTCTGGGCGCCCAGCGGGCGTTCACCTCCACCCTGTCCGGTGTGGTCAGCAACGTCATCCAACTGGTCCTCACCGCCGCGGTGATGTTCACCCTCTCCTGGCAGATCACCGCGCTCTCGCTGGTGCTGCTGCCGATCTTCATCATCCCGGCGCGACGGGTCGGGCGGCGGCTGGCCGACATCACGCGCGAGGCGTACAACCTCGACGCCAAGATGAGCGCGACCATGACCGAGCGGTTCGGGGTGGCCGGCGCGCTGCTGGTGAAGCTGTTCGGCCAGCCCGAGATCGAGGCCCGCCGGTTCGCCGACCGGGCCGAGCGGGTGCGTGACATCGGCATCCAGTCCGCCATGTACTCCCGGACGTTCTTCGTGGCGATGCTGCTGGTCGCCTCGCTGGCGCAGGCGCTCACCTACGGCCTCGGCGGTTGGCTCGCCGTCACCGGCGGCGTCAGCGCGGGCACCGTGGTGACCCTCGCGCTGCTGCTCACGCGGCTGTACGGGCCGCTCACCGCGCTCTCCAACGTCCGGGTGGACGTGATGAGCGCGCTGGTCTCCTTCGACCGCGTCTTCGAGGTGCTCGACCTCGAACCCGGCATCGTCGAGAAGCCCGACGCGGTGCCGGTGCCCCGCGGCAACGGTCGCGTCGACTTCCGCGACGTCCGCTTCCGCTACCCGAGCGCCGCCGAGATCTCCCTCGCGTCGCTGGAGGAGGTCGCCACCCTCGACCGGACCGTCAACGAGCCGGTGCTCAAGGGCGTCTCGTTCAGCGTCGAGCCGGGGCAGATGGTCGCCCTCGTCGGCCCGTCCGGCGCCGGCAAGTCGACGCTGTCCATGCTCATCTCCCGCATCTACGACGTCACCGACGGCCAGGTGCTGGTCGGCGGGACGGACGTGCGCGACGCTACGCTCGCCTCCCTGCGCGACGAGATCGGCGTCGTCACCCAGGATTCGCACCTGTTCCACGAGACGATCGCCGAGAACCTGCGGTACGCCAAGCCGGACGCCACCGACGACGAGATCTGGGCGGCGCTCGCCGGCGCCCAGGTCGCCGACCTCGTCCGGTCGCTGCCCGACGGGCTGGACACCACGGTGGGGGAGCGCGGCTACCGCTTCTCCGGCGGCGAGAAGCAGCGCATCGCCATCGCCCGCCTGCTGCTCAAGGCCCCGTCGATCGTGATCCTCGACGAGGCGACCGCACACCTGGACTCGGAGAGCGAGGCGGCCGTGCAGCGGGCGCTGTCGGTGGCGCTGGCCGGGCGTACCGCCCTGGTGATCGCGCACCGGCTCTCCACCGTCCGCGACGCCGACCAGATCCTCGTGCTCGACGGCGGGCGGATCGTCGAGCGGGGCCGCCACGACGAGCTGGTCGCGGTCGGCGGGCTCTACGCCGAGCTGTACCGCACCCAGTTCGCGGTCGCCGACTCGCCCCGGCCCTTCGTGGACGCGACCGGCTCCGAGCCGGTGGTCATGCCCCTGGGCACGTACGTCGCCGACGAGGCGATGCCACCCGCCGCCGCCAACTGACCCGTCAGGTGTCGATCGGGGGGTGCGGCGAGTCGATCGTGCGCACGCCCCGCGAGCGCAGCAACGCGTTGACCCGGTCGGTGATCTGCCGGTCGGGCTTGCGCAGCATCCAGATGCGACCCACGAGGACCGCGCTGTTGGGGCCGGGCACGTCCCACGGCCCGCCGTTGGGGTAGACAGCCAGGGCGACCTGACCGAAGCCCGGCCGGGTCAGGCCAGCTTCGCGGATCTCCTCCCATCGGTAGCGGCGAGTGACCCGGCCACGGCGCCGAATCCACAGTCCGGTCTCGTCGGCCAACAGGGCGTCGCCCCGCTGTCGCCAGGCCACCACCACCGTGGTGAGCAGAAGAGCGACCGGTACGAACGGGAAGGTGGGCGCCAGCCAGATGCCAGCGGCGACCAGCGCGGCGAGCGCACCGAGCGGGACGAGGACCGCGGGCCACAGCCGCGAGGCGAGCAGCTCCTCCAGCCCAGGCTTGCAGTCGTCGGCCATGTGGCGTTCGTCCCCAGTCCACGATGGAACGAACCTGTCGATCATGGTGCGGGGACCAGTGGAAGCGGCAGCCCAGGAGTGGGTTACTCGGCTACGAACACACCCACGCCCCCGAGCGTTGATCGACTCGGGTTCCTGGAATCGGGGGTGTCCCGGTCGCGTCGACAGCCCGACTTCCATGAAGTCGAGTCGATCAATGGCCGGGTGCGTCAGTGCGGGCGACGGTCCGGCAGGCCGGTCGCCTCGCGCAGCTCGGCGAACGCGGCCCCCAGCGTGACCGGCGTGAAGTGCGCGTTCAGGCCACTCGGGTTCGGCAGCACCCACAGCCGCGCCCCGGCCAGCGACTCCGGCTGCGGCCCGAAGGCGGCCTTCGGCCGCTGAAAGCCGATCCGGTACGCGGTCACCCCGACCACGGCCACCCAGCGCGGCCGGTAGCGGGTCACCTTGTCGGTCAGGATCGCGGCGCCGTCCAGCAGTTCCTCGGCGCTGAGCTCGTCGGCGCGGGCGCTGGCCCGGGCGGCCATGTTGGTGATGCCGAGCCCGAGGGCCGGCAACTCGCCCTGCTCGCTCGGGTGCAGCAGCCGGGGAGTGAACCCGCCCAGGTGCAGTGCCGGCCAGAACCGGTTGCCAGGCCGGGCGAAGTGCCAGCCGGTGGCGGCCGACCAGAGGCCCGGGTTGATCCCGACGAAGAGCACCGACAGCTCGGGCGCGAGCACGTCGGGGATGGTCCGGTCGGTGGCGGCGGCCAGGTCCGCCTTGCTCGGCCGTGGATGCGCGGCACCCGCACGACCTCCCAGCGCGGGCGGCACATCCCCGCCTCGGCCGCCCCCGCCGGGCGTCAAAGCGCCGGCTCGGCCGCCGGGTGCGGGAGCGCCGCTTCGCCCGCCGGGTGCGGGAGCGCCGCCCCGCCCGCCGGGTGTCGAAGCGACGGCCCGGCCGCCGGGTGTCGGAGCGCCGGGTGTCACAGGCCGCGCAGCGCGCCGCCGTCGACCGGCACGGTGAGGCCGGTCAGGTAACTGGCGGCGGGGGAGAGCACGAACGCGGCCACCCGGCCGAACTCGGCCGGGTCGCCGAGGCGTCGCAACGGGATGCTCGCCTCCGCCTCGGCGCGGGCGCGCTCCGGGTCACCGGTGGCGGCGAACAGCTCCCGGTTGCGGTCGGTCAGGATCCGGCCGGGCAGCAGGCCCACCACCCGTACGCCACGCGGGCCGTAGTCGTCGGCGATGTCCTTGGCGACGCCGACCAGGCCGGGCCGCAGGCCGTTGGAGATGCCCAGGCCGGGCACCGGGCCGCGGGCCGAGGTGGAGAGCACCAGCCCGATCGCGCCCCCGTCGGGCAGCGCGGCGGCGACGGTGCGCGCCGCGCGGACGGTGCCCAGAAAGACGGTCTCGAAGGAGTGCCGCCACTGCTCGTCGGTGATCGATGCCGCATTGCCGGCGGGTGGGCCACCGACCGAGATGAGCGCGCCGTCGATCCGGCCGAAGTGCTTCCGGGCCGCCGCGACGAGCCGCTCCGGGGTCTGCGGGTCGGCCAGGTCGGCGGTGACGCCGACCGCCCGGTCCGGGCCACCCAGCGCTTCGGCGGCGGCGTCGACGGCGTCGGCGTCGCGGGCCGAGAGCACCACCCGCGCGCCGTCGGCGACCAGGCACTGCGCCGTCGCGTAGCCCAGGCCGCGGGAGGCGCCGGTGAGCACGTACACCCGGTCGGTCAGTCCGAGATCCATGTCGCCGATCCTGCCGCATCCGGCTCGGGCCCGCCAACGTGGGCGGGCGGACGCGCGGCGGGGCGCACCAGGCGTACCCGACCGGCGATCTGCACCGCGACGGCCCCGCCGGCGCGGGCCACGGCCGGCAGCCGGCGCGGACGCGGCGCCCAACGCCCGTCGTAGCGCAGGCCCGCCTCGCGGACGGCCAGCTCCTCGGCGCCGGCCGGCGGCAGCGCGTCGCGGTCGCGCAGCGCCCGGGCCAGGTCCCAGCCGTCGCGCAGGGACCCGGCGGTGGGGCGCTCGGCGGCCCAGTCGGCGAAGGTCGCCGGCCAGGCCGTGCCGAGGCCGGCGGCGAGCAGCGGCCAGTGCCGGGCCACCTCACCGGCCCGTTTGCGTCGCAGCGCCGCCCGGGTGGCGGCCAGCGGCCCGGCCGCGAAGCCCGCCGGCGGCGGACCTCCGGCGACCAGCGTCGCCACCAGCTCCGCCTGCCGTGCGGCGAGCCCGGCGCGGGGGTCGGTGCCCGTCACGTCACGGCCGGGAAGCCGGCGGCGGTGGCCAGGGCGTCCAGCTCGGCGCGCAGCTCGGCGGCCGGTGGATAGCCGCCGTCGCGTTCCAGCAGGAGCGCCGGTGGCCGCTGCCGGGCGCAGAGCGCGCGGACCAGCTCCAGCACCTCCGGCGGCACCGGATCGGTGTGCGTGTCGTGGTAGAACCCGCCGTGCTCGGCCCCGCCGGCCACGTGCACGTAACCGATCCGGTCCAACGGCAGCCGGTCGAGCAGCGCGAGCGGGTCGCTGCCCCGGTTGCGGGCGTTGGCGTGCACGTTGGCGATGTCCAGCAGCAGCAGCGCGCCGGTGCGGTCGAGGATCTCGGTGAGGAAGTCCGCCTCGTCCAGCTCGTCGTCGGGCCAGTCGAACAGGGCGGCGATCGGCTCCAGCGCGATCGGCACGGGCAGCTCGGCCTGCGCCCGGGCCACGTTGGCGCAGACCGCGTCGACCGCCTCCCGGCTGCGCGGCAGCGGCAGCAGATGCCCGGCCTCCAGCCCGCCGGCCCGCACGAACGCGATGTGCTCGCTGACGAGCGGGGCGTCCATCCGCTGCGCGACGGCGGCCAGGTGGGCGACGCGGGCCGGGTCGACCGGCTCGGCGCCGCCGAGGGAGAGCCGCACCCCGTGCGGTACGACGGTCACGCCGCGCTCGGGCAGCTGCGCCAGCCCCGGCGGCAGCGGCCCGGTCGCCGGCACCGACTCGGCCACCACCTCGACGAAGCGCAACCCGGGCAGCTCGGCCACGAAACCGGCGATCTCGGGACGCCAGCCGATGCCGACGCCGTACGGGGCGGTCATCCGCCGCACCCACCGCCGCCGCATCCGCCGCCACCGCCGCCACCGCCACCGCAGGAGCTGCCGCCGCCACACGAGCTGCCGGCGGTGCCCGATGACCCGGTGCTGGTGCCCGAGGACCAGCCGCTGCTGGCGATGGCCTGCCGCTGGATCTCGGCCTGCTCGGCGAAGCCCGGGTCGATCGCCCAGAGGGACGCGGTGCCGTACAGCGCCACGCCCATCGCCGCGCCCGCCGCGCCGTAGGTGGCGTACGCGGGGGACGAGGCGGGGGCCAGGTGGGTGTGCCGCTTACGCAGGTCGCGCAGCGCGGCGCGACCGGCCCGGCTGGTCTGCGGCACCCGCCAGAGCAGCAGCACCGCCACCAGCACCCCGACCAGGGTGAGCAGCAGGTAGCCCACGGGCCGCCCGTTGGCCAGGCCGGCGAACAGCCGTACGACGCCGAGCACCAGCAGCGCGGCGAGGAGCCGTGCCCACCGCCGTGCGGTGGCCCGTCGCGTCGGGCTCACGAGCAGGCCACGCTCTTCGAGGCCGGTGCGGAGCTGGTCGAGCGCGGCGACCACCCGTTCGTTCTGGCCCAGGTCCCGGACGCGGGAGTGCTGGTGGGCCGCCCAGTGGATGGCGTTGTCCAACGGGGTGAGCCCCGTCGGCGCCGCCCCGACGGTGGTCAGCCGGCGGTCCGGCCGTACGCCGATCGCCCCGCTGCCGCGGAGCCCGCCGAGCGCGGCGTGCACGGCGAGTGCGGGCCCACCGTTGAGGTACGCGACCTGTTGCGGGCCGAGCGGGTCGGCGGCGGCCTGCCCGCCTTCGGTGGCGAGGCGTACCCGGTGCAGCACCGCGAGGGCGACCACGACGGCGACCGCCACGAGGTAGAGCCGGAGGAAGGTCGGGCCGGGGATGCCCCAGGTGTCGCCCGACGCGGCGTGGACGATCATCGACTGCTCCTGTCGCCGGAGGGATCGGCGGCCCCATTGTGGAGCACGACCGCCACGGTCCCCGTCCCGGTGCGCGGCCGGCGTTCAGCGGCGGCGGACGGCCTCCTCGACCAGGCGACGGTGCGGCCGGCGCTCAGCGGCGGCGGACCGCCTCCTCGACCAGGTCGAGCACCGGGCCCAGGTCGCCGGCCGGTCGGCCCATCGCCAGGTGCAGCACCAGGCCGTCGTAGGCCAGCTCCAGGAACTGGGCCAGCACGTCGATCGGTACGTCCTCGCGCAGCACCCCGGCGTCGCGTTGGCGGGCCAGCCGGTCGCGGGTCGCCTCGGCGATCGCGGCGGACCGTTCGGCCCAGCGCTTGGCGAACGCCGGGTCGGTGCGCAGCCGGCGGGAGACCTCCAGTTGACTGCCCAGCCAGCCGGTGGTGTCGGGGGAGACCGCGCGGGCCAGCAGATCGCGCATCACCTGCACCAGACCGTTGCGGGCCACCGTCTCGACCATGGCGGCGGCGTCATCCTCCGCGACGGCGAGGAAGAGCGAGTCCTTGTCCCGGAAGTGGTGGAAGATGGCGCCCCGGGACAGCCCGGTGGCCTCCTCGAGGCGGCGGACGGTCGCCCCCTCGTAGCCGAGCCGCGCGAAACACGCCCGCGCGGCGGCGAGGATCTCCTGCCGGCGCGCGTCGAGCTGGTCCTGGCTTACTCTGGGCACACGTCGATCGTCGCAGGTCACCCCCGGCCTATGCAAACCGTACGTACGGCTTGGTGCGGTGCCGTTTACCATCCTCCGGTGACCCCGCCTCACCCCACGCCCACCGCGGCGCTGACCGTCGCCACCGTCCAGGCCGCCCCCGTACCCGGTGATGTCGCCGGCAACGCGACGGCCGCCGCCGAGTTGGTCCGTCAGGCCGCCGGACAGGGCGCCCGGGTGGTCGTCCTCCCCGAGCTGTACCTGTGCGCGTACCACCCGCCGACCCTCGCCGCCGACCCGGTCGGCACCGACGTCGTGGCCGACCCGGCCGGGGTGGTCGCCGACGGTCGGCTCGACCCGTTGCGCGCCGCGGCGCGGACGGCCGGGATCACCGTGGTGGTCGGGGCGGCGGCGCGGCACCCGGACGGTCGGCGCACTATCGCCGCCCTTGTGGTCGACCGCGCCGGCGCGATCCGGGTCGGGTACGACAAGCAGCAGCTGTGGGGCGACGAGCGCGAGCTGTTCAGCCCCGGCGGTCGGGGCGCCACGCTGCTGGTCGACGACTGGCGGCTCGGGTTGGGCATCTGCTACGACGGCTGCTTCCCCGAGCACGGCCGGGCCGCCGCGCTCGACGGCGCGCACGCCTACCTGTGCCCCAGCGGCTACCTGGCCGGCTCCGAGCACCGCCGGGACCTGTACTACGCCGCGCGGGCCCTGGACAACACGATGTTCGTGGTCTTCGCCAACGCGGTCGGCGGCGGCGACCCGTGGCGGTTCAACGGCGGCGCGGCGATCTACGACCCGCAGGGACGTACGCTCGCCCGGGGCGCTGACGAGGGCACGGCGGTGCTGGTGGCGACCCTCGATCCGGCCGCGCTCACGGCCACCCGGTCGGCCCATTCGATGCTCGCCGATCTGCTGCCGAGCCAGGGCGGCCCACGGGTGTCGCTGACCGGTTGAGCCCACCGTCAGGTCGACACCCGCGGGATCTGTTGGCGGACACGTCGGTCCCGTAGGGTGCCCGAGTGCCACTGCTCCTGCTGGACCTGGACAACACCCTGCTGGATCGGGCCGGGCCGTTCCGCCGCTGGGGTGAGCGCTTCCTGGACGGTATCGGCGCGCCCCCCACCGACATCGACTGGCTGCTCTCGATCGACGCGGACGGGTTGACCGACCGCTGGGACCTGGCCGACGCGATCCGGGACCGCTACGAGCTGCGGATCCCCTCGATCGACCTGGTGGAGGAGCTGCACGACGGGGTGGTGGCGCAGACCCGCCTCGATCCGCTGACCGCCTGCGCGCTGCGGATCGCCGACGACGCGGGCTGGGTGCCGGTGGTGGTCTGCAACGGCACCGTACGCGTCGAGGACGCCAAGATCCGCCGTACCGGCCTGGACCGGTACGTCGCCGACTGGGTGATCTCCGAGGAGGCCGGGGTCAGCAAGCCCAACCCGCGGATCTTCGCGCTCGCCGCGCAGCGGGTCCGGATGCCGCTGCGCGGCGCCTGGGTGGTCGGCGACAGCCCGGAGGCGGACATCGGCGGCGCTGCCGCCGTCGGGTTGCCCAGCGTCTGGCTGCACCGGGGACGGACCTGGTCGGACGTCCGGTTCGCGCCGAGCCGCACGGTGGACGGGCTGATCGCCGCGGTCGCCACGGTGCTCGCGAGCTGACGCGGTTCGCCGCCGCCGGACGCGGCGCGCACCGGCCGGGCGGCGGCAGCGGTAATTCGATTGACCGGCCGTCGGGGCGACGGCAGCATGGGCGGCGCATCGTGCACCCGGGCGTACGCCCGGTCGAGGAGAGGGGGTCGGTCATGGCCGTCTTCGCAGGTCGCTTCCAGCTGCCTAACTCAGCCTCGACCAAGGGAACCTCACCACAGTGCGCGATCATGACCTGCCGGCGCTGGAGCGCCGCAGCCGCGGCAAGAGCCGCTTCGACGACGACGAACCGCAGTTTCTGAAGCGCGGGCGGCCCACCGAGCCGCTCGCCGACCCCGACGGCGATCCTGACCCGGCCACCGGCGAACGCTGGTCGTCGTGGGACGACGCCGTGCACGGCCCTGCGCCGCATCCGCAGTGGCTGGTCACCGAGCTGGCCGCCAAGGACACCGAACTGGGTGTGTTGAAGACCGGTAAGGAGGCGGACGTCCACCTGGTCCGCCGGGCGGTACCGGACACGGACCGCTCCTGCCTGCTGGCGGTCAAGCGATACCGGGACGCCGAGCACCGGCTGTTCCACCGCGACGCCGGCTACCTGGAGGGGCGCCGGGTGCGGCGGTCCCGGGAGAACCGGGCGATGGCCGGCCGGACGGCCTTCGGCCGGCAGATGATCGCCGGGCAGTGGGCGGCGGCCGAGTTCGCCGCGCTGGCCCGGCTCTGGGAGATCGGCGCCGGGCACGACCGGATCGCCGTGCCGTACCCCGTGCAGTTGCGGGGCACCGAACTGATGTTGGAGTTCGTCGGCGACGCCGAGTCGGGGCTGGCCGCGCCCCGACTGGCCCAGCTGCGGCCCGGCCCGGCCGAGCTGCGCGACCTGTGGGGTCAGCTGGTCGAGGCGCTGCGCGTGCTGGCCCGGGCCGGCTACGCCCACGGCGACCTGTCGCCGTACAACCTGCTCGTGCACTCCGGGCGGCTGGTCGTGATCGATCTGCCGCAGGTGGTCGACGTGGTGGCGAACCCGCAGGGGCCCGAGTTCCTGGCCCGCGACGTGCGGGTGGTCAGCGCCTGGTTCGTGGCCCGGGGGCTGGGCGCCGAGCAGGTCGACCCCGGTGCTCTGACGGGGGAGCTGCTGCGGGAGGCGGGCATCCGCTGACCGGAGCGGGTAGGGGGGGCCGAGCGGGCGCCCCACCCGCCCCTAACCCTGAATGGAGGTTGGGCTCGTACGAGGGCGTGGGGCGGTGGCCCGGGGTGGGCG
>NZ_JBEXHY010000113.1:0-16621 GCF_040608295.1 Micromonospora sp. NPDC005197
AAGGCTCGACCAATCCGGGGTATAAATCATAATTGGCACTGGCTTTACAAGCACCCTGTTGAGTTCTCAAAGAACAACCACACACCGATCAGAAGCTCCACATTCCGTGGAACCCCGTTTCGGGGCAACCGCTCAAACCTACTTGGTCGAACTTTCATTGTCAACCTCGTATCCGAGGCGATCAATCTGGTTCGTCCGGACCCACGATGACGCACGCCGTACCCGGCGGTCGTTTCTGTCGTGGGAAGCCGCAGACCGGCCGATCACCGCTTCGCGGCTCTCCGCCCGGCTCCTGCCGGCTTCAGAACTCTACCCGGTCGGCTTCGCGTTCGCAACCCCGTTGCCGGGGTGTCCCGCACCGCCCGATCGTCGGTCTCGCTCGGCGTTTCCGCCACGAGCCCGGTGCCCGTTCTCGGCCGGTTTGTCCGGCCTCCCCCGTGCAGAGAGAAAGTTACGCGGACCGCCGGGAGAAGGCAAATCAGGGTTCATCACTGGTTTGGTCGAGCGGATCGGCGCGGTCTGCACCCGCGGTCGGCGACGCCGCGCGCGTCGGCGTGCCAGAGTGTCAGGCATGGATGAGTCCGGGCTGGGCGCCACGGTGTTTGCCGAGGAAGCACTGCTCGGCGTCCTCCTGCCGTTCTGGCAACTGGTGATCGGCGCGGTCGTGCTCGTGGTCCTCGTGCTCTCGGTGGGACGGCTGGCCCGTCGGGGCAGATCCCGGATGACCACCGCTCTGCTGGTCACCGCCGTGGTCATCGCCGGCTTCGCGACGATCGGCGTCCTGTTGGAGGGCTGAGCGCTCAGAGCCGGCGGTTGGCCAGGCTGGGCAGCTCGGCCCGGATGGCAGCGAGGCGGGCGAGGTCCAGGTCGGCGACGGCAACGCCGGGGCCGTCCGGCAGTTGCGTGAGGACCGTCCCCCACGGGTCGACCACCATGCTGCGCCCGAAGCACGTGCGGCCGGGCTCGTGGTCGCCCGTCTGACCGGCTGCCGCCACGAAACACTGGTTCTCGATGGCGCGGGCCCGCAACAGGACCTCCCAGTGGTCCCGCCCGGTGTGCAGCATGAACGCCGCCGGCACCACCAGCAGTTGGGCGCCGCCCTCGGTGGCGAGCCGCCGGTACAGCTCCGGGAAGCGCAGGTCGTAGCAGATCGACAGCCCGACCCGGAGACCCTCAACGTCCACGACGACGGGTTGGACGCCGGGCGCGACGCTCGCCGACTCCCGGTAGGAGACCCGGCCCGGGATCTCCACGTCGTACAGATGGATCTTGCGGTAGCTCGCGGCCAGGCTGCCGGCACGGTCGAAGACCAACGACGTGTTCCAGGTGTGCTCCGGGTCCGGGCCGGCCTCGTGGAACGACCCGGCCAGCACCCACATGCCCAGCCGCCGGGCGACCCCCGCGAAGAAGCTGCCCACCTCGCCGTCGACCGGCTCCGGTTCGGGCAGGCCGGCCGCTGGGCCGAGATAGTCCACGTACTCCGGAAGGATGGCGAGGTCCGCGCCGCCGTCGGCGGCGCGTTCCAGCAGCGCCTCGGCGGCGGCCAGGTTGGCCTTGCGGTCATCCCGGGCGTTGAGCTGGCAGACGGCGACGCGCATAGGCCCAGAGTACGGCCGGGACGGCCGGCGCGGACAGCGTCAGATGCTGGCCAGCACCAGCGCCCCCGCGGCGAACCCGAGGCCGGCGATCTGGACCGGCCGCAGGCGTTCCCGGTCGACGGCGAGCGCGAGCAGCACCGTGCTGGCGGGATAGAGCGCGGCGATCGCCGCCACGATGCTGAGGTGACCCCGCGCGGCGGCGGCCATGAAGAGCGCGTTGGCGGCGCTGTCGAGCAGACCGGCGACGGCCGCCCAAACCAGCACCCGCCGGTCGAGCCGGAGCCGCACCCCGGTGCCGGCGGCGAGGATCAGGCCGAAGGCGATCGAGCTGGCCCGGACCGCCGCCACCGGCCACATGCCGGCACTCTCGCTGGCCTGGCCGAGCAGTGTGAAGAAGACGCCGAAGAGCGCGCCGGCGGCGAGGGCGAGACCCACCAGCCGCGCGGGAGCGCCCGGACCGCGGCCCCCTTCACCCAGGCTGACCAGGGCGATCGCCACCACGGCGAGGCCGGCGCCGGTGAGCGCCAAGGCGCCGGGGAAGCTCGACGTGAACAGGCCGGCGACGATCGGCACCACCGCTGCGGTGATCGCGGTGACCGGCGCCACCACGGCCATCATTCCGCCGGCGAGCGCCCGGTAGAGCAGCATGACGCCGCCAGCGCCGGCCACCCCGGCGAGCAGCCCCCAGGCGATGTCGGCGAGGTTCGGGGTCCCGGGCACCACCAGCACCAGAGCGACCAGCAGGGGGACGCTCAGCAGTTGGGAGACCACGGTCACCGCGATCGGGTCCGCCCGGCGGGACGCCTTGCCGCCGGAGAAGTCGGCGGTGCCGAAGGCAATCGCGGACACCGCGGCCAGGAGAATGGGTAGCATGCCACTGTCGTACCACAATAGTGACCGTGAAGGATAGTTTGATGACCGACACAGGTGGCCGGGTGGGCGCGGTGACCGCCGCCGTCGCCCGGCAGGTACGGGAACTGCGCGCCGCCCGGGGCTGGTCCTTCGAGGAACTGGCCGGCCGATCCGGGGTGAGCAAGGCGATGCTCGTGCAGATCGAGAGCGCCCGCACCAACCCCAGCGTCGGCACGCTGTGCCGCGTCGCTGACGCGTTCGGCGTCAACATCGCCCGACTGGTCGAGCCGGACGAGGAGCGGACGGTGCGGATCAGCTCCACGGCCGAGGCGCCCGTGCTCTGGCACGGAGAACACGGCGGCACCGGCCACCTGCTGAGCGGGCTGGGCGAGCCCGACCTGGTCGAGCTGTGGGACTGGCGGCTGGAGCCGGGGGAAGGACACCGCTCCTCCGACCACCCGCGCGGCACCCGCGAGGTGCTGCACGTCCTCGCCGGCGCGGTGATCGTCCACGTCGACGGGCAGGATCACGCCGTCCGGGCCGGTGACACGATCGAGTTCCACGCCGACCGGGAGCACGGCTACCGCAACGACGCCGCGGAACCGGCCCGGCTGATGATGGTGGCGGTCACCCCGTCGGGCGAGTGGGACCGCCGAACACGGTCACGCCGGCCGCGTCAGTAGCGAACGGCCGGCGTGGACGCGCGGAAGATCAGGCCGACTTCTCCTCGCGGTCCCGCCGGGCCCGACGCCCGGTGAACTCGCGCGGAACGATCGTCGGGTTGACGTTCTCCAGGACGACCTCGCGGGTGATCAGCACCCGGGCGGCGTCCGGGTTGCTCGGGACCTCGAACATCGCGGAGAGCAGAACCTCCTCGATGATGGCCCGCAGACCACGGGCACCCGTGCCCCGCAGCATCGCCTGGTCGGCGATCGCCTCCAACGCCGGCTCGTCGAACTCCAGCTCGACCCCGTCCAGCTCGAAGAGCCGCTGGTACTGCCGGACCAGCGCGTTGCGCGGCTCGGTGAGGATGCGCACCAGGGCGCTGCGGTCCAGGCTGCGCACATTGGTGATCACCGGGAGCCGGCCGACGAACTCGGGGATCAGGCCGAACTTGAGCATGTCTTCCGGCATGACCTGGCTGAAGATGTCATCGGTCGACCGGTCGGACACCGACCGGAGCCGTGCGCCGAAACCGGTGCCGCCCTGGCCGGTGCGGGACTCGATGATCTGATCAAGACCGGCGAACGCACCACCACAGATGAACAGCACGTTTGTGGTGTCGATCTGGATGAACTCCTGGTGCGGGTGCTTACGACCACCCTGCGGCGGCACGTTGGCCACCGTGCCTTCCAGCATCTTGAGCAGCGCCTGCTGCACACCCTCGCCGGAGACGTCCCGTGTGATCGACGGATTTTCCGACTTGCGGGCGATCTTGTCGACCTCGTCGATGTAGATGATGCCGGTCTCGGCGCGCTTGATGTCATAGTCCGCGGCCTGGATCAGCTTGAGGAGGATGTTCTCCACATCCTCACCGACGTAGCCCGCCTCGGTCAGCGCCGTGGCGTCGGCTATGGCGAACGGGACGTTCAACATCCGGGCGAGCGTCTGCGCCAGGTGGGTCTTGCCGCACCCGGTCGGCCCGAGCAGCAGGATGTTGGACTTGGCCAGCTCGACCGCGTCACTGCCGGAGCCCGGCGCGCCGGCCGCCTCGGCCTGGATGCGCTTGTAGTGGTTGTAGACCGCTACCGCGAGCGCCTTCTTGGCCTGATCCTGCCCGACGACGTAGTTGTCGAGGAACTGGCAGATCTCCATCGGCTTGGGAAGCTCTTCCCACTTCACCTCGCCGGACTCGGCCAACTCCTCTTCGATGATCTCGTTACAGAGATCGATGCACTCGTCGCAGATGTAGACCCCAGGGCCCGCGATGAGCTTCTTCACCTGCTTCTGCGACTTGCCGCAGAAGGAGCATTTCAGTAGGTCGCCGCCGTCACCGATCCGTGCCACCTACGTTCTCCCTGCACTCATCGGCCGGAGACCCGGCCCTGACCTGCGGACGCTGCGCGCCGCCCGGCTTGGTTCGCCACACCGGCCCAACCGGCGAAGCGGTACGGACCCGACGTTACCCGCTGGCGGGACATTCTCCGACCCCCAAAACGGGTGTGTCAGAGGTCGGCCGGGAACCAACGCCCCGGCCAACCCCTGACCCGGTACTGACTCAGCTGGCCGCGTTGGCAGCCAGCAGACCCTTCTTGCGGCTGGTCAGGATCGTGTCCACCAGCCCGTACTCCTTGGACTCCTCGGCCGTCATGATCTTGTCACGGTCGATGTCCTTGCGGACCTGCTCGATCGGGCGGTTGCAGTGGCGGGACAGCATGTCCTCCAACTGCGTCCGCATCCGCAGGATCTCCCGAGCCTGGATCTCGATGTCCGAGCCCTGCCCGTAGCCACCCTCGGTGGCCGGCTGGTGGATGATGATCCGCGAGTTCGGCAGGGCCATCCGCTTACCCGGCGTACCCGCCGACAGCAGCACCGCCGCCGCGCTGGCGGCCTGCCCGAGGCAGACCGTCGAGATGTCCGGACGGACGTACTGCATGGTGTCGTAGATCGCCGTCATCGCGGTGAACGAGCCACCCGGCGAGTTGATGTACATGATGATGTCGCGGTCCGGGTCGGTGCCCTCCAGCGTCAGCAGCTGGGCCATCACGTCGTTGGCCGACGCGTCGTCCACCTGGACACCGAGGAAGATGATCCGGTCCTCGAAGAGCTTGTTGTACGGGTTCGACTCCTTGACCCCGTACGACGTGCGCTCGACGAACGACGGCAGCACGTAGCGGTTGTGCACGGCCGCGAACTGGGGCGGCAAGCTCAGATCGGTCATCGTCAGCTCCTCAGCTCAGGGTCCCGGCGCCATCCGGAACCTGAGCGGCCCCGATGATCACCTTGTCGATGAAGCCGTAGTCCATGGCCTCCTGGGCGGTGAACCAACGGTCCCGGTCCGAGTCGGCCTCGATCTGCGACTGGCTCTGGCCGGTGTGGTGCGCGACGCGCTCCTGGAACATTCGCTTCGTGTAGAGCATCTGCTCCGCCTGGATGGCGATGTCGGACGCCGTGCCGCCCAGACCACCGGACGGCTGGTGCATCATGATCCGAGCGTGCGGCAGGGCGTAACGCTTGCCCTTGGTGCCCGCGCAGAGCAGCAGCTGACCCATCGAGGCAGCCATGCCCATCGCCACGGTCGACACGTCGTTGTCGATGAACTGCATGGTGTCGTAGATCGCCATGCCGGAGTAGACCGAGCCACCCGGCGAGTTGATCCACAGGTTGATGTCGCGGTCCGGGTCCTCCGCGGCGAGCAGCAGCAGCTGCGCGCAGATGCGGTTGGCGACCTGGTCGGTCACCTCACTGCCCAGGAAGATGATGCGTTCCTTGAGCAACCGGTTGTAGACCGAGTCGTCGAGGTTGCCAATGGAGTCGCCACCGCGCGCGTCAATCGCCCGGAGCGACTTCTTGGGGATGTGCATGTCGGTCATGGCAGCCCTTCGCTCTCCGTACCGTCTTTCCCGACACTAACCGCTGTACGGGGCGGCAGAGCCCCGGTCGGGGCACTGTTCGCTCTCAGCGCAGCTGTGTCAGGCGCACCCGCGGCGCGGGCGTCCGGGCGTACCCCGGAAAGGATTCGGCCGCCGTGCACCGCGCAGCGGCGGACGGCGGCCGCACCCGACGATCAGTGCTCGTGGTTGTGCTCCGCCTCGTTGGCGGCGCGCAGCGCGTCCAGGGTGACCTCGTTGCCGGCCGAGTCCTTGATCGTGATCCGCTCCATGACGGCCGCGAGCGCCTTGCCCCGCCGCACGTCACCGAAGACCGCGGCGGCCGCGCCGGAGCGCACCAGCTGGTCGTAGTACTGCTGCGGGGCCATCCCGGCGCGCTGCGCCCGGTGCACGATCTCGTGCCCGAACTCGTCGTCGGAGACCTGCACGTCCTCGGCGTCGGCCAGCGTGTCCAGCAGGAGCTGCACCTTGACGCCCTCGGTCGCCGCCTCGGTCAGCTCGGCGTCGATCTGCTCCTCGGTCTTCTCCTCGGCCGCCAGGTACTCCTCAAGCGAGGCGCCGATCCGCTCCAGCTGGTCGACCATCGCCTGCTTGCGGCTCGCGACCTCCTCGCGGACGACACCCTCCGGCGCCGGCACCTCGGCGGCCTCGACCAGCTGCGCCAGCGCCTTGTCCCGGGCCGCGTAGATCTGCTCGACCTGCTTGCCCTGCGTGACCCGCGCCCGCAGGTCGCCGCGCAGCTCCTCGATCGTGTCGAACTCGCTGGCCATCTGGGCGAACTCGTCGTTCAGCTCCGGCAGCTCCTTCTCCTTGACCGTGCGCACGGTCACCGCCACGTCGGCGTCCCGGCCGGCGAAGTCGCCGCCGACCAGCTGGGTGGTGAAGGTGGTGCTGTCGCCGGCGGCGAGACCGACCACGGCCTCGTCCAGGCCCGGCAGGAGCTGCTTGCTGCCCACCTCGTGGGAGATGTTGCTGGCCTGGCCGCCCGGCACGTCCTCGCCGTCGACGGTGGCGTTCAGGTCGATCTGCACGTAGTCGCCCTCGGCGGCGGCGCGCTCGACGGTCTTGAGGGTGGCGAACCGCTCGCGCAGGTTCTTCACCTGCTCGTCGATCTCGCTCTCGTCGATCTGCAGCTCGTCGACGGTCACCTCGATGGTGCTCGCGTCGGGCAGCGTGATCTCCGGACGGACGTCGACCTCGGCGGTGAAGTTCAGCGAGTCACCGTCGTTGAACTCGGTGATCTCGACCTCGGGACGTCCCAGCGTCTTCAGGTCGTGCTCGCGCACCGCGGCGAGGATGTTCTCCGGGATGGCGTCCTGGACCGCCTCGTTGAGGACGGTGCCCCGGCCCACCCGCTGGTCGATCACCGCGGTCGGCACCTTGCCCCGGCGGAAGCCCGGGACCTGGACCTGCGAACCGATCTCCCGGTACGCCTTCTTGAGGCTCGGCTCGAGCTCGACGAACGGCACCTCGATGGCGAGCCGCACGCGCGTCGGGCTCAGAGTCTCGACGGTGCTCTTCACAGGCGTACTCCTTGACGAATCTTGGTTTTGATTCTGGGCCTTCGATTGGCCCATCGAGTGTAGGCGAGCCGGCGGGGCCGGCCCGCAGCGCCCGGGGCGACCCGGACGCGGACGACAGTCGGGGTGGCGGGATTTGAACCCACGGCCCCTCGCTCCCAAAGCGAGTGCGCTACCAAGCTGCGCCACACCCCGTGGCGACGTGCAGTCTATGCCGTCGCCGCGCCTCAGGCGGTGCCGGGGCGTCCCCCACCCGGACAGATCCCCCAAAGGCCGCACCTTGTGCCCCGCGCGCCCGCGCCCGACGTCAAGATCCGCACGACTTCGGGGATGTGGGGGTATCCGCGAGCCGGGACACCGCCATTTCCCCGAAGTGGTGCGGATCTTGGGCGGTCGACACGCGACGCGCGTGTCCCGCGACGCCGCGGGGCGGTGGCGCGGCTGCGCACCGGACACGGGCATTGGGTACGCTGTCGGCGCGTCCCGTTTCGGCGGGGCGGAGCGCGGGCGTAGCTCAATGGCAGAGCTTCAGTCTTCCAAACTGACGGTGCGGGTTCGATTCCCGTCGCCCGCTCCACCCATGAAGGCCCAGGCAGACCGCATGATCGCGGCACCTGGGCCGTTCGCCTCTCCCGCATTGGGCTTGCACAGCGACGCAGACTGGATGCATGGGAACGGTTCAGCACCCCACCCCCGACCGTGGCTGGTTGAAGCGCGCCCAGGTGGATGCGAGCACCGATCAGTACTCCGTCGACGCGCGGGCGGAGATGATGGGCCGCCTCGCCGAGGGCGCCGGAGGCAGCCGGTTGGCCCGTGCCGTCACACGTGCCGTCGCGGGCATCACGCTGGCCGCGATCGCCGTGTCAATCGTCCTGGGCGTGCTGAACCTGATGGTTTGACCACAGGGGTCGCGGCCCGCTGGTCCGACCTCCACAGCCAGCCGCGGCGCGCCCTAAGGAGACCTCGTGAGCCATGCGGAGAGCAGATCACTGACCTCCTCCCCGAGGGCGGGCGCCGCACGCCGGGCCAGCACGAGGAGGTCCGCACGGTGGTCGGTCGTCACGTCGAGAGAGGGCAGCGGCGTGCGACGCCAGGTCGTACGGCTGGCGTCTCGCACGAGCCCGGTCACGTCGGCACGACCGCGTCGGGACAACCCCGGATCGGGGTCGACGGCCAGGAGCAGGGCGGCACGCAACCGCACGGCTTCGGGTGCCGTGCCGAGCAGCCGATAGCCTGCGCGCCGCAGTTCCACCCGCGCGCCGGTGAGCAACTGCCAGGGCAGCTCCGCCGGCAGGGTTGCCGCGACGGGTCGGAGCGCCGTGGTGGCCTCGCGGACGACCGACGGTGCGGGATCGGTCAGCAAAGGCAGGACCCGGCCGGTGTCAACGACGTCGAGCTGGCGGAGGCCGTGTACGGCCGCGGCGCGGATCGTCGCGGCCGGGTGGGTGAGGAGCCGGTTCAGCAGCGGCGCGTCGGCAGCCGAAGCGCTCTCGCTGAACCCGTGGACGGCACCTGGTGTGGGCGCGGGGCCGGTGACGGCCGCCCGGTAGTGCGCCTGCGCGTCGGTGCCGACGCGCCGAGCGGCCTCCCTGGCGATGGCCCGCACCAGCGACGCGGGGTCATCGAGACGGGTGGCCACCTCGGCCGGCTCTCCGACCCGCAGCAGGCCGGTGAGAGCGACCGCCCGTACGTCCGGCCAGCGGCTGCGGGCGAGCCGCCGCAGGATCGGGAGCCGCCCGGTCCACACCGCCTCCCTACAGGCCGCCTCGGCCGCCAGCGAGCGGATGCGTACATGGGTGTCGGACTCCGCGACGTCCACCAGGTCGTCGATCCGCAGCCAGCGCTGCGCCACCTCGACCTCGAAGACCAGCCGCCGCTGGGCCGCGGCGCCGGAGGCGCCGACCACCCGGCGTACGGCTGGCGACGCGTTGAGCAGCGCGGCCGTGACCTGGTTGGCGGCGAAGCCGCCGCGCGACCGGGCGTCCACCAACAGTGCCATCGGCATGGCCGCCGGAAGGTACGTGGCCGGGTCGTCGGCCAGCAGCAGCGCGAGGCCCGCACGGGCCCGGTCCCGCACCTGCCGGACCCAGTCGCCGGTGCGCAGCACCAGAAACGGCACCAGATCCGGGCGGGGACCGTCCAGCATGGACCGGACCGCGCGCTCGCGGACGCGTCCGTCGCGGTGGGTGCTGGCCATCGCCACGGCGAGCGGGTTGACAGTGGGCTGGGACAGACCGGCCACCAGCCGAACGAGCGGTGGCGACTGGTCCGGCAGGCACCACAGCACCTGGCGGGCGCATTCGTCGAGCCGGGCCACCATTTTCGGGGATCGAGCCAGCGCCCGCAGTGCCGCCCGGCCCAGGTCGTGGTCGGCGTTGGCGCCCACATCGGCCAGCAGGAAGGCGAGGTGCTCCACGGTTTTCCGGCCGGCGGCGGAACGCTGGGCGGCCGCGGCGATTGCCGCCTCCAGCGCCGGCTTCATCTCGGCGCTGGCTTCTTCCCGGTGCCTCGGCCTCCACGTCATGTGATCATGCTGCCGGACCAGCGGCCCGGCCCGCCTCCGAGTTATCGGCGGGTGGCCCGAGAGGGCCGGGTCACCGTGTCACCTCAGGTGGAACCGTTCGTCGACCGCGAGGGCCGCCAACTGCGGCACGGAGAACGGCAGTTCCGTCAACTCCGGCCGCGTCTCGTCGAGTTTCGTGCCCTGCGCGACGAACACCACCACACCGTCCGGGTGCCGGTAGGCCGCCCACTGGTCGAGCCGATCGTCGTCACCCGGCCGGACCACCACGCCCACCTTCGCCGCCCCGACGGCCTCGACCTGACACTCGCCCTGCATGCCCCAGAACTGGCGGGCCAGCGCGCAGGGTTCAGTGGGTAGTTGGTTGCCAGCGTCGTGCACCTCGACGACCACACGCCCGGTGCCCTGCCCCTGGGCAACGGCAACCGAGGTCAGGTAGCTCCACAGGTCGACGCCGTTCACCGTGTCCTCGAACTGCGCCTGGTGGGTCCGCAGCGTCCTCTGGTCGGCGGGCTGGTTCGCCGGGTCCTCCGGCGCGGTGTAGCCGGCGGGCACGACGGAGACGACCTCGTCGAGCAGCCGTATCCCCTGGTCGTACTTCGACCCTGCCCGCGCGGTCCGGTCCTCCTGTGGTTGACCGTCCGGCCCGGCCGGCCACGGCTTCCTGGTGTCTGACGCCGACGGGTTCGGAATGGCCTGCGGACCCCCTGCCGGCTGGTAGACGTCGCCCTTGGGTGTGCCCACGGCGGCGAGGCCGGCGACCGCCAGCACCACGGCCGCCGATCCGGCGCACGCCCAGGCGGTACGGCGGCGACTGCGGGCGCGTCGTCCCGCGTCGAGCGCGGCCACCGTACTCAACGGTGGTGGCGAGGCGGCCTCCGCCATCTCGCGGCGCAGCGCCTCACGCAGGTCTTCTCCGTTCATCACTTCCCCATCTCGATCCCGCTGTTCGTGGTTGCCAGGAGGCCGCGCAGCGTGTCCAGCCCGCGCGCCGCCTGGCTCTTCACCGTCCCCGGCGAGCAGTCCAGCAGCGCCGCGACGTCCTCGACCGAAAGGTCCTCCCAGTAGCGGAGAACCAGCACCGCCCGTTGACGCGGCGCCACCGAGGCGAGCGCCCGCAGCAGCACCAGACGGGTCTCCGGCGAGTCGGACGGTGCCGCCTGCTCGGCGTTGTCGCCGCCCACCCGTTCACGCCGCCACCAGCCGCGGCGGCGCTCGTCGAGGAACGTGCGGATCAGGATCTGCCGCACGTAGTTGTCGAGCACCTCGTGCCGGGAGACGCGGTTCCAGACCAGGTAGAGCTTCACGAACGCGGTCTGGACCAAGTCCTCCGCCCGATGCCAGTCGCCGCACAGCAGGTACGCCGTGCCACGCATCGCGTCCGACCTCGCCGCGAAATAGTCGGCGAACGCCGCGTCGCGATCGCTCATCCAGGCCTCCGATCCCCGATTCGAGATAGTCACGCCGGGTCCGGCCCAGCGGGTTGCATCGCGACAGGAAGAACTCGCCGGAGTCGAGGCCGGTTGCGCGTCAACCTGTGACGGCGACCGCGGCGAGCGTGCCCTTGCCGAGGACGAGCAGCAGGTCGGGCGTGAGGCGGCGGATGCCGTTGAGCTGCTTGTCGACCAGGGCTCGGGCGTGGGGCCGGCCGCTGTGGTCGACGAGCATCAGCATTCCCGGCCGCCTCGTGGCCACGACCTGCCCGGCGCCGACCCGGACGGCTTTCCCGGCGACGTCCGACCCCACGTCGAGCCGCCAGAGCCTGGTGCCGGTCTTCAGGTCCACGGCGACGAGCCCGTCCCGGAGTTCCGGCACCCACGCCGTCGCGTCCGCGACCCCGATGCCGTGGTGGGCCAGATCGTGGTCGTGCCGGAAGAATTCGCCCGAGGCGCCGGCGGCGGGCTGGAGCTGCCAGACGGTACGTGCTCCGCAGCGCAGCAGAACGCGGTCGGCGTCAGCGGGGACGAACGCCGGCCACTGGCCGTCGCCGGCCACGAGCGGCTCGGGAAGAGTCCAGCGGAACACCTCGCCTCCATCGCGCCCGTCGAGCAGTCGCACCGACGTACCGCCCGGCTCGCCGACGAGCACCTGTCCGCCGACCACCCTGGGTAGCAGGGTCGCCGTTCGCTGCGGGTCGGTCCAGAGCGGGCTCCCGGTCCACCGGTCGTACGCCCGGAGCCGGGTATACCCGCGCCAGCCCCCCGCAAGGACGCGGTCCCCGGCAACCACGATGTGACCGGGGAACGGGGACAGGTCGGCGCTCCAGAGGATGGCTCCGGTGTGCAGGTCGAGGCAGCGCAACTCGGCGCGGTCCTGACTGATCACCCAGCACTGCGTACCGTCGACGACCACCGCCCGGGGCCAGGTACCGATCGGGACGTCCCAGCGGGTCGCGCCATCGACCGGGTCGAGGCAGACGAGACGAGTGCCGCGCTCGTGCACCACCACGCAGTCGGACGCGCTGGCGATCGCTGTCGGGTCGGGTCGCTGGTGCAGCGACCGACGCCATCGAACCTGGAAGATCACTCCAACCTAACCTCCGGGGCCACCGTCGTGGTGTCCACGAGCGAGATCCCTTGACAGGTGTCGATCTGTGCACTGGTGTAAGGACCAAGCACATCGACGTCCGTCACAGGAGGGCACATGATCGTCCGACGACGGTGGATGGCTGCCGCCACCACAGCGATCCTGATCAGCGCGGCGCTGTCTCATCCCGGCCCGGCAGCGGCGAAACCCGCCGCCGACGCCACACCGATCACCCTGGCCGCGACCGAGACCGCTCTGGTCCGGGTGCAGCTGCGCGACCAGGCCCAGCTCGACCGGTTGGTCGCCGCCGGCGCCGACCTGGCCAACCGGCCCCGGGCGCGGGACGGGCGGATCCTCGCCGACCTGGTGCTGACCGGCGCGCAGCTCGCCGACCTCACCGCCCAGGGCGCCACAGCCACCCAGATCGTTCAACGGGCCGGCGACGGCAGCCGGCACTTCGCGGACAGCGTCCGCGCGGCGCAGGCCCGCACCGCCTCCGGGCTGCGCGCGCCGGGCACCGGACAGCGCACCACCGCCGCCGTCGGGGTCGACACCCTCGCGGTGCAGCAGGCGTACTGGTGGACCACCGGTGGGCAGACGTTCCTGCAGGCGCAGGTGGCCACCACCGCCACCGACGACCCGGACGTGGAGATCACCGTCAGTTGGCGGACCGCGGACGGCGCCACCGGATCGTTCCCGCTCTACCGGTTCGAGGACTCGGGCGAGTACCAGTACCACTACAACCTCCCCCAGCCGGTGCCGAGCCGGCCGGTCCAGCTGACCGCCACCTCCAGCCTTGGCGGGGTCAGCCGAACGGTCACGCCGGCGCTGTGGCCGAACGCCACCCCGCCGCCGCTGCCGGCCGGCTACCAGAAGGACTTCATCGACGCGTACCTGACGCCGGTGGACATCCAGGCGCGGATCAAGCGGCTGGCCCGCCAGTACCGGGACCTGGTGGACGTCATCGACCTGCCGAACAAGACCCAGGGGTACCGCCGCAACGCCGTCGCGTACCTGGGTGACCCGGCAGTCTCCGCCGTGGTGGTCGAGTCGGTCCGCTTCGGTGACCAGGGCATGAACGGCGTCCAGGTGCGCACGGTCGACCCGGGCCGGCCCTCCCGGCCGCTGACCGTCGGCTACCGGGACCGCGTCCTCACGGTCACGCTCGCCACCGACGCGGCCGGCAAGACGGTGAGCACCACCGACGACGTCGCCGCGGCCATCAACGCCCGCCAGAAGAACCGGTTCCGGGCCACCGTCGAGGACGGCTCGACCGGGCTGCCGATGCCGGTCGCCGGTCCGGCCCGCCTCGACGACGGCCTCCAGGGCACCGAGGTGCCGGCGAAGCCGTGGACGGTGCAGGCGCTGCGCCTCGGCGTGCACCGCGACGGCTCCCGGGTCGGCGTGCTGGCGTACTCCCAGGAACACGCCCGGGAATGGGCCACCCCGCTGGTGACGCTGGAGTTCGCCGAGCGGATGCTGGCCAACGCCCGTACCGACCCGGCCACCCGTCAGCTGCTGGAACAGGTCGACGTCTTCGTCATCCCGACGGTCAACCCGGACGGGGCGAACTACTCGTTCAACGACTTCAACTTCCAGCGCAAGAACCTGGTCAACCACTGCACCGGGCCGGCCCGCGACCCGCGCTACCGCACCTCGTGGGGCGTCGACGTCAACCGCAACTACACCGTCGGGTCGTACTTCGACGGGTACGTGGGTGCCAGCGCGAACTGTCTCTCCGGCAACTACGCCGGCACGGCGGAGCTGTCCGAGGCGGAGAGCGGCAACGTCATCGCGCTGGCCAAGGCCCACCCGAACATCAAATTCGCGATGAACGTGCACTCCTACGGCGGGTACTTCATGTGGCCGCCGGGGGCGTACCGGGCCGACGGTCGGATCACCCTGCCCCGACCGTCGATCGACGAGTCGACGCTGTTCCTGAACAGCGCCCGGCGCATCGTCGGCGCCATCGCCCAGGAACGCGGCACGGTGACCTGGCCGTCGCAGACCGGCCCGGTCGCCGACGTGCTCTACTCCGCCGCCGGCAACTCGGCCGACCAGCTCTACTACGAGCTGGGCATCTTCGCCTGGGACTTCGAGGTCGGCAACGACCGCTGGAATCCGGCCACCGGCGAGTGGGAAGGCGTCGGCTTCCAGCCGCCGTTCGACGAGGCGCACGGCGAGTCCCAGGAGTACGCGGGCGGCCTGGTCGAACTGGTCCGGGTGGCCCGCGACCACGCCGCCGCCGAGGCGGCCACCGGCTGACCCGGCAGGGATGCCGGGTCGACTCGGCTGACCCGAACGACGGACGCGCCGGCCGGCCACGGATGAACCGTGGCCGGCCGGGTAAGCAGCGGCCTTGCCTGGTGGGGAGACGACCGGCGTCGCGGTGTCGCGCGACGCCGACGCACGGGCGGGCGGCCTGGCCGGCCCGCCCGTGCGCGCCCCGGGTCAGTTCGAGGTGATCCAGTTCCAGGCCGAGACGACCCACTCGGTCTGCTGCAGCCAGGCCACGCCGAGACCGACGAGGAAGACAGCGGTGGCCAGGTGGGCGCCCCGCGCGCTGCGTCGGACCCGCCCGAGCTGCCGCTCCAGCACCAACCGACCGATCACCCGGGCCAGCGCGAACAGGCCGACCGCCACCAGCAGGCTCAACACGAGCACCAGCAGCGGGCCGGACAGGTCGCCGCCACCGGAGAGCGCCCAGATCCCCCAACACACGAACGCGAACAGGCCACCCGCCGCGCTCCACTCGCCGCCGCGACGTAACTGGGCCAGGCGCCAGCTCAACGGTCGGCGCGCCGCCGGCTCGCCCGGCCAGCCCGTACCGGTCGGCTCCTGCTCGACCACCGGAAACGGTTCGGTCCGTGGGTTACGCGGCTGACCCACCGGCGCCACACCCCGGCGGAACCCGTCCCGCTGCGGCGGCACCCCGACGCCGGCCTGCGGTGGGACCTCCACGGTTCGCTCCGCCCACGGCTGCGTCTGGTCTGCCATCTCGTCCTCCCCCTGACCGGCGGCAGCCCCGAATTCGAGGAGCCAGCCGGCGAACCCGACCGGCGGCACGATCACCGCCCGAATCCGAGGGTAGCCAGCCGGCAAATCGGTCGCCGACCGCCGTCCGGCGCGAACCCGGCACGACGTGCCGAATTCCACACCGGGCGAGGTACGGTCGGCTGATGGGTGATCCGGAGCGACGCAGGCGACGGCTGCGCCACCAGTCCGACTCCGACCCGGCCGGGCGCGGCGCCGACGGTACGACGGCCAGCACGGCCGGCGTACACGACGGCGTGGAGTCGCCGCCGCGGCGTCGGGGGCCCGGCGGCGACGACCGCGACGGCGAGCGGGGTCTACGGGGGCTGGTCGGCTCCGGCTCGTCCCAGGTGGGGCTGAGCGCCGCGCTGCGGGCCCGGGACGCCGCCCGGCCCACCGACGACGACCTTGCCGAGGCGGAGGCCCGGGTGGTCGTCGTCCGCCGCAACTGGGTGCCCCGCGAGGAGCTGCCCCGCTCGCCGCGCTGAGGCCGGCGGCCCGGGTCAGGGCAGGTCGGGCAGTTCCCGGGTCTGCTCGTACGTGGCGACCTGGATGATCCGGCGGGCGTGCCGCTCGTTGCCGGAGAACGGCGTGTTCAGGAACGCCTCGACGATGCCGGTGGCCTCGTCCAGGGTGTGCTGGCGGGCGCCCACCGCGACGACGTTCGCGTCGTTGTGCTGGCGGGCGAGCTGAGCCGTCTCGACGCTCCAGGCCAGCGCGGCCCGTACGCCGACGACCTTGTTCGCGGCGATCTGCTCGCCGTTGCCGGACCCGCCGATGACCACCCCCAGGGAGGTCTCGTCGGCCACCACCCGGTCACCCGTGTGCAGGCAGAACGTCGGGTAGTCGTCGTCCGGGTCGTAGCTGTGCGGGCCGACGTCGACCACGTCGTACCCCTGCTTGGCCAGGTGATTGGCCAGGTGCACCTTCAACTCGAAACCGGCGTGGTCGGATCCCAGGTAGACGCGCATACCGGGCAGTCTGTCAGGCCGCGCTCTCCGACGCCGCCCCTGCGGCGTC
>NZ_JBEXHY010000114.1:0-16431 GCF_040608295.1 Micromonospora sp. NPDC005197
GGGTGTTGGGGGGGGGGTGGGGGGGGGGGGGGGGGCACCCCGCGGCGGGGGGGGGGGGGGGCGCCCCCCCCCCCCCCCCCCCCCGCCCGTACCCGTCACTGCAGGTAGCGCTCGACCTCGGGCTTGGGGCGTTCGCCCTGGGAGTCCGGGTCGCCGTGGGTGGTTCGGGCGGCCCGACGGCGGCGTAGCAGGTCCCAGCACTGGTCGAGGGACTCCTCCAGGGCGCGCAGCCGCTCGCTGGCCTCGCCCTCGGTGCCCGACTCGTGGGCCTGGGCGTCCGCGCGCAGCCGGTGTTCCTCGTCGACCAGCTCGGAGATCCGGTTCAGGATGGTCTTGTCGTCCATGCCACAGAGCCTGGCACAGGGTGCCCGACATCGCCCGGATTCGCAGGTACCGGTGCGTCCTGGCGCGCCCGCGCCGCCCGCCCTCTGGGATCGCCCGGGTGCGACCCGGCGGGCGGGCCCGCTGGCCGAGCAGCCCACGGACCCGCCGTCCCGTGGGCTCGCCGGCGGCTGCGACCTCAACGTGCACGGGTGCGACCTGCATCGGTGCCGCATCCTGACTATCCACTCAGGACTCAGGCCGGCCATCGCCATCGATGTCCGTTGGGCGTGTCGGTGGAATCTCACCGGTCACAGGTCTAGAGGTGCCCCCGAATTGGTGAGATGCTTCCGTCGCCCAGAAGGTGAAAGTTCCACAGTCCCGACCGGCCGAAGTGGACAACCCAGGCCGGCGGAACGACGAGGAGACGTTGCATGTCCCAGGTGTCCGATGCCGGCCCCACCCCCGTCAGCACCGAACCCCGGATGATCCCGCTCCGTCGCGCCCTGCCCGCGCTGGTCCGCGACCCGCTCGGCGCGCTGGTCGGCTTCGCGGACGCCGCTGGCGGCGAGGTCGTCCGGCTGAACCTCGGCTCGTTCCGCCCCTACCTCGTCAGTCACCCGGAGCACCTGCAACGCGTGCTGAGGGACAACGTTGCCAACTACACCCGCGACGGCGACGGCCTGTTGTGGCGGCCGGTCCGCCGGATCGTCGGCGACGCCATCCTGGTCGCCGAGGGCGAAATCTGGGAGTCCAGCCGCGGCGCGCTGCAACCGCTGTTCACCGCGAAGCGGGCCGAGACGCTCGTCGACCGGATGGCCGAGGCGATCAACGAGGCCGTCGACGAGTGGCTGGAGCCCGCCCGCGACGGCCGCCCGATCGACGGCGGCGCCGAGCTGACCCGGATCGTGCTGCGGACCACCATGCGGGTGCTCTTCGCCGACCGCATCTCCGTGCCGGACGCGCTGCGGATCAGCGCCGCGCTGGACACCGTCACCACCGCGATGCTCCCGCGCCTGCTGGTGCCCTTCGTGCCGTACGCGGTGCCGATGCCCGGCGACCGACGCTTCTCCGAGGCCGTGCGGACCATCGACGAGGTGGTGCTGCCGATCATCCGGGAGGCCCGGGCCCGGCCCACCGACGGCGACGACATCATCTCCACCCTCTGCCGGCCGCGCGCCGACGGCAGCGAACCCGACGAGTACGCGATCCGCGGCGACGTGGTGGCGATGTTCTCCACCGCCACCGAGACCACCATCGCCCTGCTCTCCTGGCTGTGGCCGGTGCTGGCCTCCCGGCCCGACGTGGCCGAGCGGATGACCGACGAGATCGAGCAGGTGGTCGGCGCGGAACGGGTCGGCCGCGAGCACCTGCCGCAGTTGCGCTACGGCCGCATGGTGCTCGACGAGATGCTGCGGCTCTACCCGGCCGGCTGGATGATCCCCCGGACCGCGGTCGGCGACGACGTGCTGGGCGGTGTGCGGATCAAGGCCGGTGGCACGGTGCTGGTCAGCCCGTACGTCACCCAGCGGATGTCGACGTTCTGGAACGACCCGACGCTGTTCGACCCGGAGCGCTTCGCGCCGGAGAAGCCCCGGCGGCGCTACCGCTACTCCTACTTCCCGTTCGGCGGCGGCCCGCACCAGTGCCTCGGGCAGTACCTGTTCCTGCTGGAGGCGCAGCTCATCGTCAGCACCGTGCTGAGTCGCTACCGCTTCCGACTGCGCGAGCCCGTAGGCCTGACACCCCGGCTCGGCGCCTCGCTGCAACCCAAGCAGCGGGCCGAGCTGATCGTCACTCCGGTCGAGCGGCCGGTCGTGTCATGACCGGGGTCCCGTGGCCGGTGCAGGCCGGGCCCGACGCGGTCGCCGAGCAGGGCCGGGTGTGCGCGCTCGCCGTCCGTGGCGTCCGCGACCTGCAGGGCGTCACCGCCGCCCACCCGGAACTCTTCGACGCCGCGCCGTTCGACGCCGCGCTGCTCAGCTCGGTGGCCACCGCGATCGCGTTCACCGCGCCCTGGCACACCGCCGCCGAACTGCGGATCACCACCCGTACCCTGCTCTGGGTCTTCGCCGCCGACTGGCAGGTCGACTACCTCGCCCGGTCCGCCGACGACGTCCGGGCGATCGTGACCGACTGCCTGGCGGTCGCCGACGGCGCCGCGCCCCCGCCGGGCCGGCACCTGGCGCGGCTGCTGGCCGACCTGCGCGACGAGTTGGCGACCGTCCCGGCGTTCACGCGGCTGCGCCCGATCTGGCGCGACGAGCTGGCGCGGATGCTCGCCGCCGTGTCGCGTGAGTGGGACTGGAAGAACCTGCCGACCGACCCGACCACCGGGCGACGCCTGCCGGACCTGGACCGCTATCTGGACAACGCCGACAACCTCGCCTGCTCCTTCGTCAACGTCACGCACTGGATCGCCACCGGCGACGAGCGGACCCTCGCCCAGTTGACCGACCTGCTGGACGCCGGACGTGGCGTGCAGCGGGTGCTGCGGTTGGTCAACGACCTCGCCACGCACGGGCGGGACGCCGAGTGGGGTGATCTGAACGCCCTGCTGCTGGTCGACGACCCGGCGCGGGTGCACGCCCGGCTCGCCGAGCTGACCACCCGGTCCCGCGGCGACCTGGCCGCTCTCGCCGAACGCTGCCCCCGCCAGGCGGACTACCTGCACCGGCAGATCTCCTTCACGGGTGGCTTCTACCAGCTGTCGGACTTCTGGGGGGCACGCGGTGAGTGAGGGCTCCCCGCGCGTACTGGCCGAGCCGGCCACCGACGCCGCGCGCGAGCTGATCGCCGGCCTCGCGCTGCGGCCGTGGGGGCAGGTCGCCGCCTCGGTGTACGAGAGCGGCCGGCTCGTCGCCGGTGCGGCCTGGCTGCCGGGACACCACCAGCGGATCGGGTTCCTGCTGCGCGAGCAGCGCCCGGACGGCGCGTGGGGCCCGCCCGAGGGGTACGCCCTGGTGCCCACGCTCAGCGCCACCGACGCTCTGCTCGCCGCGCTGGCCGACGGCGGGTGGTCCGGGCCGGACCTGCTCGCCCCGGTGGCGCGCGGGCTCGACGCGCTCACCGGCCGGCTGCTCGCCACGCACGCGCGGGCGTTGCCGGACACCCCGGCGCTGGACCTCATCGTCCCCGCGCTGGTCGAGTCGATCAACGACCGGCTGACCCGGCTGGACCGGGCGACCGCCGACCGGCTGCCCCACCCGCCGCTGACCCTGCCACCGGGGCTCGGCCCCGACCGGTTGCGCGCGGTACGGGCCGCGGTGGCCGCCGGGGCGGCGCTGCCGACCAAGCTGGCCCACTTCTACGAGGTGCTGGACGCGACACCGCCCGACGCCGGGCCGACGCTCACCGCCGTCGGCGCCTCACCCGCTGCGACCGCCGCCTGGCTGACCGCCGCCGGCCCGGACGCCGGCCCCGCCGCGCACGCCTTCCTGCGGGAGTTGATCCGCGAGGGCGACGGGCCGGTGCCCTGCCCGGCCCCGATCACCGTCTTCGAGCGGGCCTGGGTGCTCGGCGGGCTGCGCCGCGCCGGTGTCGCGGTCAACCCGCCGGCGACCGTGCTGCGCACCCTGGCCGCCGCCACCGCCGCCGAGGGCGTCGCCACCGGCGAGGGCCTGCCGACCGACGCCGACACCACCTCGGTCACGCTGGACGCGCTGGCCCGGCTCGGCCATCCCGCCGACCCGGCCAGCCTGTGGGCGTACGAGACGGCAGACGGTTTCTGCACCTGGCCGGGGAGCGAGGACGGCTTCTCGGTCACCACCAACGCGCACGTGCTGGACGCGTTAGGCCAGCACGTGGCCGCGCACCCCGGCGCGGACACGCGCTACCACCGGGCGATCGAGCGGCTCAGCATCATGCTGCCGGCACACCAGCTCGCCGACGGCCCCTGGCAGGACCGGTGGCACGCCTCGCCGTACTACGCCACGGCCTGCTGTGTGCTGGCCCTGGCGGAGTTCGGTCGCGGCGGCGTGGCGGCCGAGGCGGTGGACCGGGCGGCCCGTTGGGTGCTGGACAGCCAACGCGCCGACGGCTCGTGGGGGCGGTGGGGCGGAACGGCCGAGGAGACCGCGTACGCCCTGCAGGTGCTGCTGGCCGCACCGACCGGAGCGCCCCGGGTCGACGACGCGGTGGCGCGCGGCCACGCCTACCTGCACCGGCCGTCCGGTCGGGTCGACCCTCCACTGTGGTACGGCAAGGAGCTGTACTGTCCTACCGCGATCGTCCGCGCGGCGGTGCTGGCCGCCTGCCGGCTGGCCTCCGTCCATCTGGCGGATGCCAACCGTTCGGTGGTGGATTGTGGTTACGCGGCAACAAAAACAACAACTTGAGGGGTTGTGTGGACACTGCTAGCGTACGCAGAGCCTCAGCCCCGTTCGCCCCGCCGTGGCGGGACGTCGTCTGCCATGATCACCCGTTGATGAGCTGAGTCAACCCCGGCCTGGGACGGTTCAATGCGTTCTCGCGGTACGAGTATCCGCACCAAGGTTGTCGCCCTGCTGCTCTCCCTGGTCGCGCTCTGGATGTTCGCGGCATGGGTGACCCTGCGGGACGGTTTCAACCTGCTCGGTGTCCAGCTGCTCAACAGCAGGGTCTACACGCCCAGTGAGCCGTTGCTGCAGGAGCTCCAGTTGGAGCGGCGGCTGACCCAGGCGTACCTGAGCAACCCCGACGCCGAGCAGCGCGCGACGCTGGAGGCCGAGCAGGGCAAGGCCGCGCGGTTGGCCGAGGACTTCGCCGCCTCGGTCCGCAACTGGCAGGTCGACGTGGCCGGCAGCTCGGCGCTCGACGCCCAGCTGGACGCCACGATCGCGCAGGTCGACGGGCTGAAGCAGACCCGCGCCGACGTGCTCGCCCGCAAGGTGGACCGGATCTCCGCCGCCGACGCCTACACCGACGCGATCGAATCGATCTTTCGGATCTACGACGTCACGGGCAGCCTGGACGACAAGGAGATCGCCGCCGACGCGGCGGCCCTGATCCAGCTCAACCGGATGAAGGAGCTGATCTCCCAGGAGGACGCGCTGCTCAGCGGCCTCTTCGGCAACGGCCGGATCAGCGGCCCGGAGTACGCCCGCTACGTCAGCCTGGTCGGCGCCGAGCGGTTCCTCGGCGAGGAGACCCGGGCCCGGCTCGCCGACGCCGACCAGCGCCGCTACCGGCAGCTCGTCGAGGGCGAGGCGTTCACCCGGCTACGCGCCGTACAGGACAGCATCATCCGCGAGGGCCGGCCGGCCACCCAACTGCCGGTCAGCGCCGAGCAGTGGCGCGGCACCGTCGAGCCGGCGCTGGCCGAGGTGAACGACGCCGTAACCGACGGCGGCGAGGGCATCGTCGGCCGGGCCACCGGCGTGGCCGTGATGGTCGTCGTCCGGCTGGTGCTCGCCACCGGCCTGGGCCTGCTCGCCGTCATCGCCTCGGTCGTCGTCTCCATCACCACGGCCCGGACCCTCCTGCGCCAGCTCGAACGGCTGCGGCAGGCCGCCTGGCAGCTCGCCGACGAGCGGCTGCCCCGGGTGGTCGAGCGGCTCGGTCGCGGCGAGGAGGTCGACGTCGCCACCGAGGCGCCCCCGCTGGAGTTCGGCACCGACGAGATCGGCCAGGTCGGCAAGGCGTTCAACGCCGTCCAGGAGACCGCCCTGAGCACCGCCGTCGAGCAGGCCGAGCTGCGCCGCAACGTCCGCGAGGTGTTCCTCAGCCTGGCCCGGCGTACGCAGGCGCTGGTGCACCGCCAGCTCACCCTGCTCGACGCGATGGAGCGGCGTGAACACGACGCGGAGGAGTTGGAGGACCTGTTCCGGGTCGACCACCTGGCCACCCGGATGCGGCGTAACGCGGAGAACCTGATCGTGCTGTCCGGCTCCACCCCGGGCCGGGCCTGGCGGCGCAACGTCCCCATGGTGGACGTGGTGCGCGGCGCGGTCGCCGAGGTGGAGGACTACACCCGGGTCAACGTGCTGCCGCTCGGGCCCGTCTCGCTCGCCGGCCGGGCGGTCGGCGACATCATCCACCTGCTCGCCGAACTGATCGAGAACGGCCTGTCGTTCTCACCGCCGCACACCACCGTCGAGGTCCGTGGCCAGCTCGTGGCCAACGGGTTCGCCATCGAGATCGAGGACCGCGGCCTCGGCATGAGCGAGGAGGACCTGGCCGCGGCGAACCACCGCATCGTCGACCAGTCCGAGCTGAACCTCGCCAACGCCGCCCGGCTCGGCCTCTACGTGGTGAGCCGGCTGACCGAGCGGCACGGCGTGCGGGTCCGGCTCAAGGAGTCGGCGTACGGCGGCACCACCGCCGTCGTGCTCATCCCGCTGGACTTGGTCACCTCGAACGGGACCGCCCCGGAGACCTCCGGCGCGTTGCCGGTCGGGCCGACGGCCATCGCGCTGCCCTCGGGGCCGCCCGCCAGCGGTCCCGCCGACGGCGGCCGTTCCGCCAGCCTCTCGTCGGTCGCGGTGGCCGCCGCGGCGACGGACACGAGCGGTCCGGGCGCGGCGCAGCCGGTGACCCCCGTCGCCCCGGTGCCGGCCGAGAGCAGCACCCCGACCGAGCAGCAGGTGGACGGAACCGACACCGACGTCGTACTCCCCACCCGGCAGCGCACGACCCTGGGCGCCTCGGCGGCGGAGCTGCCCACCCGGGCCCGGCGTGGCCTGGGCCAGCCGGCCCTGGAGGGCCCGACGGTGCCCACCGGCCTGCCCGCGGTGGACCGGGGCGGCCCGAGCGGCGGCGGCAGCGAGCCGGGCGGCGAGGGCGAGCCGGGCGGCGAGGGCGAGCCGGGCGGCGAGGGCGGGCCGGGCGGCGAGGGCGGGCCGATTCCGGCGCGGGCCGAGACAGACCGGACCGGCTCGGGCCTGCCGGTCCGCGTTCGCCAGGCGAACATCGTTCCCGAGCTGCGCGACGACCCGGCGGCGGCAACCGAGTCCGACGAGGAGGACGTGGCACGGCCGCCGGAGCAGGTACGCCGGATGATGAGCTCGTATCAGACCGGCACCCGGCGCGGTCGGACCGACGCGGCGCGACTGCTCGGTGGCGCGTCCGACGCCTCGTCGAGCGGTACGTCCGAGCCGACCGACGAGGAACCACAAGCCACCTGACCGAGCGCCGGTGCTGCGGGTTCCCGCGCGGTGTGACGGTCAAGCCCAAGACGAATACGGCGCAACTGCCGGGCGAGAAGAGGACGACGAAGTGGCCCAGAAGACGGCTTCGAGTGCCGACCTGACGTGGTTGCTGGATGATCTGGTGGGCCGGGTGAAGCAGGCCGAGCATGCGGTCGCGCTCTCCACCGACGGGCTGTTGATGGCTTCCTCACAGGGGCTGAGCCGCGACGACGGCGAGCACCTCGCGGCGATGGCGGCCGGCATCCAGAGCCTGGCCCGGGGCGCCGGCAAGCGCTTCGGCGGTGGGCAGGTGCAGCAGACCATCATCGAGATGCAGTCGTCGTTCCTGTTCGTCACAGCCGCCGGCCGCAACGCCTGCCTGGCTGTTCTCGCCAGCGAGGACGCCGACGTCGGTCTCATCGCGTACGAGATGGCGATGCTCGTCACCCGGGTCGGCAAGTACGTGGCCTCCCCGTCGCGGAGCGCCGAACAGTCGGCTGGCGAGAGGTAACGGCCATGACGGTGCAGGGGGAGTCCGCAGAGCATCAGTGGGTGGATGACCATGCGGGCCCGGTGGTGCGCCCGTACGCGGTGACACGCGGGCGTGCCCGTCCGGTCACCGGCACGTTCGACCTGATCTCCCTGGTCACCGCGACCCGTGCCGACGTGACGCCGGAGGTGGGTCTCGGTCCCGAGCACCTGGCGATCGTCGGCCTGTGCCAGCGAATACAGTCCGTCGCCGAGATCGCCGCCCACCTCGACCTGCCGGTGGGGACCATCCGGGTGCTCCTCGGCGATCTGGCGGCCCGCAACCTCGTGCAGGTACGCGAACCGCAGACCACGGCCGGTCTTCCCGACAACAGCATCTTCGAGGCGGTAATCAATGGACTACGGGCACTCTGAGCGGCCGGCGGGAGCGACGCCACTGCCCACCGCGATCAAGATCCTGGTCGCCGGTGGTTTCGGCGTGGGCAAGACCACCATGGTCGGCGCGGTGAGCGAGACCCGGCCGTTGCGCACCGAGGAGGTGCTGACCGAGACCGGCGTCGGCATCGACGACCTGTCCGGGGTGGAGGGTAAGACCACCACCACCGTGGCGATGGACTTCGGTCGGATCACCATCAGCGACGACCTGGTGCTCTACCTGTTCGGCACACCGGGGCAGGACCGGTTCTGGTTCGTCTGGGACGAGCTGGCGCTGGGCGCGATCGGCGCGGTGGTGCTTGCCGACACGCGCCGGTTGGCCGACTGCTTCCCGTCGATCGACTACTTCGAGGGTCGGGGCACCCCGTTCGTGGTGGCGGTGAACTGCTTCGAGGGCGCCCGCCAGTACCGGCTCGACGAGGTGCAGACCGCGTTGAACCTGGACCCGGGCGTGCCGGTGCTGCTCTGCGACGCCCGTCAGCGCGAGTCCAGCAAGGAGGTGCTCGTGACCCTCATGGAGCACGCCATGAAGACCCGCGAGGCTCGCCGGCGCGCCGCCAGCGGGGACTGACCGACGGTCGGGGCAATTTTCCGGGCACCCGTGTCCGGATCGGCCCCGGCCGTTCGTCATGCTGGCGACACCCGGAAAACCCGAGGGAGCGCCAGATGAAGTTCATGATGTTCGTTTGCAGCGACACCGCACCGGACACCGACCCGACCGAGCTGCCCGACATCCACACGTGGGTGGCCGACAACGACACCCGCGGCCGTCGCCTCACCGGCAACGTGCTGGCGCCGACCACGGCGGCCACCACCGTCCGGGTCCGCGACGGCGAACTGCTCGTCTCCGAGGGGCCGTTCGCCGAGACCACGGAGGTCATCGTGGGCTTCGACCTGCTCGACTGCGCGGATCTCGACGAGGCGATCGAGGTGGCGCGTACCCACCCGATGGCGCGGGAGGGGCGGCTGGAACTGCGCCCGTTCGGTGCCCTGTCGGACTGATCGAATGGCTCGCACCGACACCACGACCGGTGCGCCCGACGACGTCGGCGCGGCCGTGGCGGCGCAGGCCGTCGCGGCCGCTGGCGTCGACGCGTACCCCCGGATCGTCGCGACCCTGATCCGGGTGACCGGGGACTGGGCGTTGGCCGAGGACTGCGCGCAGGAGGCCCTGGCCGTCGCGCTGGAGCGCTGGCCCGGCGACGGCGTGCCGGCGAACCCCGGCGCCTGGCTGCTGACCGTCGCCCGCAACCGCGCGCTCGACGTGCTGCGCCGGACCGCCGTCGAGCGCCGCAAGCTGCACGAACTGGCGGTCCTCGCGCCGGACGACGCGTGGCCCGAGACCCCGGCGGGGGAGGACGTGGTGGACGACCGGCTGCGGCTCATCTTCACCTGCTGCCATCCCGCGCTCGCGATCGAGGCTCGGGTGGCGTTGACCCTGCGGACCGTCTGCGGGGTGCCGACCGCCGACATCGCCCGGCTCCTGCTGGTCAGTGAGTCGACGATGACCCGCCGGCTGACCCGCGCCCGGACCCGCATCGCGCAGGCCGGCATCCCGTACCGGGTGCCGAGCGGGCCGGCGCTGGCCGAGCGGCTGCCCGGGGTGCTCGCCGTGCTGTACCTGCTGTTCACCCGGGGCTACGTCGTCGACGGCGAGCCGGCCTTCGCCGACGAGGCGGTCCGGCTGGCCCGGCTGCTCGACCGGTTGATGCCGGAGCAGTCCGAGGTGGCCGCGCTGCTGGCGCTGCTGCTGTTCCAGCACTCCCGCCGGGACGCCCGTCGCGACGCCGCAGGCAACCTGCTCACCCTTGAGCGGCAGGATCGCGCGCGGTGGGACCGCGCGGCCATCGCCGAGGGCCAGGCCGCCCTTGCTCGGGTACGCCACGACGGGCCGTACGCGTGGCAGGCCCGGATCGCCGCCTGCCACGCCACCGCGCCGTCCGCGGAGGCCACCGACTGGTTGACGATCGCGCGGGCCTACGACGCGCTGGCCGACATCCGGCCCTCACCGGTGATCGCGCTCAACCGCGCGGTCGCGCACGGCTACGCGTACGGGCCGTACGCCGGATTGGGCCTGCTCGACGCGGCGCAGACCGGGGGAGGGTTGGACGGCAACCCGCTCGCCGTGGCGGTGCGCGCCGATCTGGTCGCCCGGCAGGGTGACCGGCTGCGGGCCGTCGCGCTGTTCCGGGAGGCCGCTGAGATGGCCGGCTCGACCGCCGAGCGCCGTGCGCTGCTCGACCGGGCGGACGACCTCGCGAGGTAGCCGGATCCTCCGGGTCAGCCGCGCTTGGCCAGCACCAGGAAGCGGGTCCAGGCCGCCGGGTCGAAGGCGAGCGTCGGACCGGCCGGGTCCTTGGAGTCGCGTACGCCGATGACGCCCGCGAGGTTGTCGGCCACCTCGACGCAGTCGCCGCCGTTGTTGCCACTCTTGCTGCTCTTGCGCCACCGAGCGCCGGTCAGGTCCATGATGCTGCCGCTTCCCTGATGAGGTTGAGGGATTGCGCCCGCGACAGTGCTCCGTCACGAATGCGCTCCCACCGTCGGTCGAGCGTAGCAACGTCGACCGCCTTGTCGATGAGCTGCGCTTGCGCCTGACTGTCGACGTGGGCGACCCGCGCCCCGTCCGGCATCTCGGCCACGGTGAACGGCCCACCGAGGCCCGGATACATGCCGACATCGGCGGGCACGACGAACAGCGACACGTTCGGCAGCGCGCCCTGCTCGGCCAGCCGCTCGCACTGCTCCCGCATCATGGCCCGGTCGCCGTCGATGGTGCGCCGGAGAATTCCCTCGTCGAGGACCGCGACGAGCAGCGGCGGACGTTCCCGGCGCAGGATCGCCTGCCGACTCAGCCGCGCCTCGGCGAGATCGTCGGCCTCGGTCGGCGTCAACGCCTCGCCGACCAGTGTTGCCAGCGCGTACGCCTTCGTCTGAAGCAGGCCCGGTATCCACGCGAGCTGAAACGACCGCAGCGACAGCGCCTCGCGCTCGATCTCGGCCCAGGGCCGGAACCAGGCCGGCGTTCGACGCTTCAGCGCGTCCGGCCACAGCTCCTCGACGTTCCGACCGAGCAGCTCGGCGACCCGGGCACGATGACGAGTCTGGGGAATTCGATCCCTGCTCGCCCACTTTGCCGCCGTCTTCGGATCGACACCAATCTGAGCAGCGAGACTGTCCGCTGTGTAGCCCTTTTCGACCATGGCCGCCTGTACGGCTCGATTCATCTCCACACCCTCCAGAACGTTCCAGACGTCGGAGGCAAATACTTCTACGCGGTGTAATTGTTTGGCAACCCTCGGCAGGGTGCTGTGTAGACAGCATCGACGAGGGAGCGCAGGATGCCCGAGGAAAAGCCGCGAGAGCACGCGAAGCCGACCGTCGGTCCGTTGCCGTCCCGGCCGAAGCAGCCGCGCAAGAGCGCGCCCCGCCCCATCGAGCGGCTCATTCCTCCGCACCGTGGTTCCGGTCGCGCCGCCAACGTCGTACCCGAATCACGCTGGCGACCCCGGTGCGGCCCGCCGGTCGGGCACACCGCCGACGGTCCTTTCTGGATATGCGACGCCTGCGGGCGGGACTGGCCCTGCCCGGCGCTGCGAGCGACCCCGACGGACGCTGCTCGCCGCGCGACCCTTATCCCCGAGTTCTCCCGGATCACCCGGCGGGCGATCCGGGACCTGCGCGGCCAGCCGGGCGGCCCCGATCCGGTGGCCATCGTTCGCCGTTTCCTCTGGTTCCTGCCCCTCACCGACGAAGAGGCCCGCGCGGTCGCGCTGCGACTGCGCTGAGCGGGACCTGGTCCGGATCCTTCGCTGGCCGTACCACGTTCTTGCCCTTTGCTCTGCTTCAACGGGCGCAACGGCACCGCACGGTCAGTGTTGCGCCGAGTGAAGCAGAGCAAAGGGCGCGAGACAGCTACCCGGGGCATGGGAAGGCAGAGACGGGGAAGGGCCGCTCCCCGCCAGCGCGGGAAGCGGCCCTTCGCAAATGTCGTACGCGATCAGTTGGCGATCATGCGGCGCAGCACGTACTGCAGGATGCCACCGTGGCGGTAGTAGTCCGCCTCGCCCGGGGTGTCGATCCGCACGACGGCCTCGAACTCCACGCCGGTGTCGGTCGTGACCCTCACCGTACGCGGGGTGTCGCCGTCGTTCAGGGCGGTCACACCGGTGATGGTGAACATCTCGGTGCCGGTCAGGCCGAGCGACTCGGCGGTGACGTCCACCGGGAACTGCAGCGGCAGCACGCCCATGCCGATCAGGTTGGAGCGGTGGATCCGCTCGTACGACTCGGCGATGACCGCCCGCACGCCCAGCAGCATGGTGCCCTTGGCCGCCCAGTCCCGCGACGAGCCCGACCCGTACTCCTTGCCGGCAAGGATGACCAGCGGGATGCCGGCCTCCTGGTAGGCCATCGAGGCGTCGTAGATGGAGGTCTGCTCGCCGGTGAGGTGGTTGACGGTGAAGCCGCCCTCCACCCCGGGCACCAGCTGGTTGCGCAGCCGGATGTTGGCGAAGGTGCCTCGGATCATCACCTCGTGGTTGCCCCGGCGGGAGCCGTACGAGTTGAACTCGTGGCGCGGCACGCCGTGCTCGGCGAGGTACGTGCCGGCGGGGGAGTCGGCCTTGATCGAGCCGGCCGGCGAGATGTGGTCGGTGGTCACCGAGTCACCCAGCTTGGCCAGCACCCGCGCGCCCGAGATGTCGACGACCGGGCTCGGCTCCTGCTGCATGCCCTCGAAGTACGGGGGCTTGCGCACGTAGGTCGAGTCGCTGTCCCAGGCGAAGGTGTCGCCGGTCGGGGTGGGCAGCGACTGCCACCGCTCGTCGCCGGCGAAGACGTCGGCGTACGCGGCGCTGAACCCGGTCGCGCCGATCGCCTGGGCGATGACGTCCTGGATCTCGGCACTGTTCGGCCAGATCTCGCGCAGGAAGACCGGGTTGCCGTCGCTGTCCTCACCGATCGGCTCGTTGGCCAGGTCGATGTCCATCGTGCCGGCGAGGGCGTACGCGACGACCAGCGGCGGGGACGCCAGGTAGTTCATCTTGACGTCCGGGTTGATCCGGCCCTCGAAGTTCCGGTTGCCGGAGAGCACCGAGACGACCGACAGGTCGTGCTCGTTGACCGCCGCCGACACCTCCTCGGGCAGCGGGCCCGAGTTGCCGATGCAGGTGGTGCAGCCGTACCCGACCAGGTTGAAGCCCAGCTTGTCCAGGTAGGGGGTGAGGCCGGCCCGCTCGTAGTAGTCCATGACGACCTTGGAACCCGGGGCGAGGGTGGTCTTCACCCACGGCTTGCGGGTCAGGCCCTTCTCCACGGCGTTGCGGGCCAGGAGCGCGGCACCGATCATCACCTGCGGGTTGGACGTGTTGGTGCAGGAGGTGATCGCCGCGATCACCACGGCGCCGTGGTCCAGCTCGTACTCGACGCCGTCGGCGCCGGTGACCCGGATCGGGTTGGTGGCCCGGCCGCCCGCGCCCACCGCCGCGGTCTCCAGGTCGCGCGGCTCGTCGGCCGGGTCGCTGAACTCGTTGGCGGGCGGGTCGCTGGCCGGGAACGACTCGGCGCTGGCCTCGTCGGCCGGCCCGTTCGCGCCGCGCGGCAGCTCCTCGCGGGGCACACCCGGCTTGAGGTCACGCTCAACGTCGGATTCCTCGGCGACGTAGTCGGTCAGCGCCGAGCGGAACAGCGTCTTGGCGGCGCCCAGCGGCACCCGGTCCTGCGGACGCTTCGGGCCAGCGAGCGACGGCTCGATGGAGCCCAGGTCCAGCTCCAGGCGCTCCGAGTAGTCCGGCTCCGCCTTCGGGTCGTGCCAGAGGCCCTGCTCCTTGGCGTACGCCTCGACGAGCGCGACCTGCGCGGCGTCGCGGCCGGTCAGCTCCAGGTAGCGGATCGTCTCGCCGTCGATCGGGAAGATCGCGACGGTGGAGCCGTACTCCGGGGACATGTTGCCGATGGTGGCCCGGTTGGCCAGCGGCACGGCGCTCACGCCGGGGCCGTAGAACTCGACGAACTTGCCGACCACGCCGTGCTTGCGCAGCATCTCGGTGATGGTGAGCACCAGGTCGGTGGCGGTGGTGCCGGCCGGCATCTCGCCGGACAGCTTGAAGCCCACCACGCGCGGGATCAGCATGCTGACCGGCTGGCCGAGCATCGCGGCCTCGGCCTCGATGCCGCCGACGCCCCAGCCCAGCACGCCCAGGCCGTTGACCATCGTGGTGTGCGAGTCGGTGCCGACCACAGTGTCCGGGTACGCTTGGCCGTTGCGCTCCATGATGGTGCGGGCCAGGTACTCGATGTTGACCTGGTGCACGATGCCGGTGCCCGGGGGGACGACCTTGAACTCGTTGAACGCGGTCTGGCCCCAGCGCAGGAACTGGTAGCGCTCCCTGTTGCGCTCGTACTCCAGCTCGACGTTGCGGGCGAACGCGTCCTCGCGACCGAACAGGTCGGCGATCACCGAGTGGTCGATGACCAGCTCGGCGGGGGCGAGGGGGTTGACCTTGGTGGCGTCGCCGCCCAGCTCACGTACCGCCTCGCGCATGGTGGCCAGGTCGACCACGCACGGCACGCCGGTGAAGTCCTGCATGAGCACCCGCGCCGGGGTGAACTGGATCTCCACGCTCGGGTCGGCGGTCGGGTCCCACCCGCCGAGCTGGCGGATGTGGTCGGCGGTGATGTTCGCGCCGTCCTCGGTCCGCAGCAGGTTCTCCAGGAGGATCTTCAGGCTGTACGGCAGCCGATCGTGGCCGTCCACCTTGTCGATCTTGAAAATCTCGTAGCTCGCGTCTCCGACGCGTAGCTGGGTCTTCGCACCGAAGGTGTCGAGGCTCGCCACGTCGTACTCCTTCACACCAGCGACCGTGAGTAGTCCTGAGCAGTGTGTCGCACCGGCCGGGGTGCCGCCGAGGTTAGGTGACACTTACCGACGATTCCGCTCTCAAACAAAACCGTACGTCCGTCTTGCTAGTTTCGCAACTCGGCGCACGGTTCGCCCATCGCTTCACCCCTAGCCTCCTAGGATGGATAGGGGGTGTGCGCGTGCCCGCACCACCCGCCTGCCGGGTCTTCGTCGAGGGGCCGGTCGGGCAGGCCGCCGCGGGTAGGGTTCGAGGTCCGGTCGGAGGAGGGTCAACCGTGTTCGACGTCCAGCACTGGCTCGTGTCGCTGCCGCCGATCGCGGTCTACCTGCTCGTCGCCGGGGTGATCGGCGTGGAGAGCATGGGGGTACCCCTGCCCGGTGAGATCGTCCTGGTCAGCTCGGCCCTGCTCGCGGCCACCGGAGTGGTGGAGCCGGAGTGGGTGGCCACGGCCGCCGCTACCGGAGCGATCGTGGGCGACTCCATCGGGTACGCGGTGGGTCGCCGCGGCGGCCGCCCGCTGCTGGCCCGGCTGGGCCGACGCTTCCCCCGCCATCTCGGCCCCGCCCAGCTAGCCCGGGCCGAGCAGAGCTTCGCCCGGCACGGCGTCTGGGCGGTGTTCTTCGGCCGGTTCGTGGCGCTGCTGCGGATCCTGGCCGGCCCGCTCGCCGGGGCACTGCACGTGCCGTACCGGCGGTTCCTGCTGGCCAACGCCGCCGGCGGGCTGGTGTGGGCGTTCGGCACCACGTACCTGCTGTTCACCGTCGGCCGGGCCGCCGAGCACTGGCTCAAGGACATCTCCTGGGCCGGCCTGGTCCTCGCGGTGCTCGCAGGGCTGGCCAGCACGTGGTGGCTACGCCGACGGGCCCACCGCGTGAGTGCGGCCGAGCCGGCGCAGTCCACTGAGCCGGCGCAGTCCGCGGAGCCGGCCCGCACCGGCAGGGATCGCTGACCCGGGGCATGCCGAAAGGGCCGGACCCCTGTGGTGGGGTCCGGCCCTTGTCGGTGTGTGGTTCTCAGCTGGTGGCGTAGCCGCGGGTGGCGATCCAGTCGGCGAGGTGCTCGACGGTGATGTCGTAGGAGGCGGTGTTCGGGTCGGCCGAATCAGCGATCCGCACAACGTCACCGTTGTCGCGGTAGCCCACGACGCTGATGTAGTGCCCGCCTTCGAACGAGTGGGTGTTGCCGTCGGTGTCGGTGCTGGTGCCGGCGATGTTGGC
>NZ_JBEXHY010000115.1:0-16179 GCF_040608295.1 Micromonospora sp. NPDC005197
CGCTGGGCTGGATCTGGGCACGCAGCGGGCGCACCATCCCGATCCCCGGCTGCCGTACGGTCGCCCAGGTCGAGGAGAACGCCGCCGCGCTGCGCCGGGGGCCACTGGCGCCGGACCAGTTCGTCGAGGTGGAACGCCAACTCGCCGCCCTGCGCACCGCCGCGCTCCGCGACGCCGATCGCCCACACTGGCCCCGCCCCACCCACCCCACGACCCACCCCTGACCCGCACACCGCGCGCAGTGCGGGCACGCCCTCTCCGACGCCGGTCCCGTCCCGTCCCGTGCTGTGGCGTGCCGCGCGGTGCCGTGTGCCATGGCGGCGCCGCGTGCTGTGCTGGTGTCGCGTCCTGTCGAGCTGCCCCAGATCTGGGGCAGCGTCGGTGCGGATGTGGTCCGCTCCGGCAGCGGCGCCCCGAATGTGGGGCAGCTCGACAGGACGCAAACATGTAGGCCGCGCCGCCGTCCCGCCCACGCGCGACGGCTCGCGCGCGACGGGGAGTCGTCCGGGACAGGCGCGCGGGCACCAGGGCCAGCGGGCAGACAGGGCCAGCGAATACGCAGGGGGCACGCAGGATTACGGGGTGTGTTCCTTGCGGGCCTGGTCGGCCAGGTGGGTGGGCATCGGATCGTGGCGTACGAAGTGGCGGCGGAAGGTGCCCGTGCCGGCGGTCATCGAGCGCAGCTCGACGGCGTAGCGGAGCAGTTCGGTGGCCGGCACCTCGGCGCGCACGAGGGTACGGCCCTCGGCGTCCTCGTCGGGTTCGGTGCCGAGCACCCGGCCGCGCCGGCTGGACAGGTCGCCCATCACCGCGCCCACCGAGCCGTCCGGCACCCGGACGATCACCTCGTCGATCGGTTCCAGCAGCGTCGGCTGCCCGCGCTCGGCGGCGTCGCGCAGCGCGAGCGCGCCGGCGGTCTGGAAGGCCGCGTCGGAGGAGTCGACGCTGTGCGCCTTGCCGTCGACGAGGGTGACCCGCAGGTCCACCACCGGATGGCCGGCGACCAGCCCGCGTTCCAGCTGGGCGCGGACGCCCTTCTCGACGGACGGGATGTAGTTGTGCGGCACCGCGCCGCCGACGATCCGGTCGACGAACTCGAAGCCGGCGCCGCGGGGCAGCGGCTCCACCTCGATGTCGCAGACCGCGTACTGGCCGTGGCCGCCGGACTGCTTGACGTGCCGGCCGTGCCCCTTCGCGGGCACGGTCAGCGTCTCGCGCAGCGACACCTTGACCGGCTCGGTGTCCAGTTCGACGCCTCCGGCGCGCAGCCGGTCCAGCACGACGTCGGCGTGCGCCTCGCCCATGCACCAGAGCACCAGCTGGTGGGTCTCCGGGTTGCGTTCCAGCCGCAGGGTGGGGTCGCCGGCGACCAGCCGGGCGAGGTTGCGGGCCAGCGCGTCCTCGTCGGCGCGGCTGCGGGCGACGATCGCCACCGGCAGCAGCGGCTCCGGCATCTCCCACGGCGCGATCAGCAGCGGGTCGTCCTTGGCCGAGACGGTGTCGCCGGTCTCCGCGCTGCCCGACTTGGTGATCGCGCAGATGTCGCCGGCCACGCAGTGCGGCACCTCGCGCAGGGTCGCGCCCAGCGGGGTGTAGATGTGCCCGACCCGCTCGTCGGCGTCGTGGTCGGGGTGCCCGCGCTCGGCCATGCCGTGCCCGCAGATGTGCACGGTCTGTTCGGGGCGCAGCGTGCCGGAGAAGACCCGGACCAGCGAGACCCGACCGACGTGGCGGTCGACGGTGGTCTTGACGACCTCGGCGACGAGCGGGCCGTCCGGGTCGCAGGTCAGCGGCGGGCGGGGCGAGCCGTCCACGCCGGTGACCGCCGGCAGCTCGTGCTCCAGCGGTGACGGGAACGCGGCGGTCAGCACCTCCAGTAGCGCGTCCAGGCCAACGCCGGTCTCGGCGCAGACCGGCACCGCCGGATAGAAGTGGCCCCGGGCGACGGCCTTCTCCAGGTCGTCGATGAGCACGTCGTCGCTGATCTCCTCGCCGTCGAGGTAGCGGTCCATGAGGGTCTCGTCCTCGCTCTCGGCGATGATCCCCTCGATCAGCTCGTCGCGGGACTCGTCGATGGCCCGCTGGTGCTCCGGGTCCGGGTCGCGGACGTCGGCGGGGAGCCCTGCGCTGTAGTCGAAGACCCGGCGGGTGATCAGCCCGAGCAGGCCCTCGGTGGAGACGCCGTCGTCGCCGAGCATCGGCAGGTAGAGCGGCATCACGTTGTCACCGAAGACCCGCTGGCAGAGCGCCACCGTCTCGTCGAAGTCGGCGCGGGGCGCGTCGAGGCGGGTCACCGCGACGGCGCGCGGCATGTCGACAGCGGCGCACTCCTCCCACAGCGCCACCGTGGCGGCGTCCATCCCGCCGGCCGCCGAGACGACGAACAGCGCGGCGTCGGCGGCCCGTAGGCCCGCCCGCAGCTCGCCGACGAAGTCGGCGTACCCGGGTGTGTCCAGCAGGTTGACCTTGATGCCGTTGTGCAGCAGGGGCGCGCAGGACAGGCTCACCGAGCGCTGTTGGCGTACGGCGGCCGGGTCGTGGTCGCCGACCGTGGTGCCGTCGACGACGCTGCCGGCCCGGCCGATGGTGCCGGTCGCGGCGAGCAGCGCCTCGACGAGCGTCGTCTTGCCCGCACCGGAATGCCCGACGAGCACCACGTTGCGTACCCGCGCGGGGTCGGTCACCACCGGCGTGCCGCCGGTGGCCCCCTTTTCCTGATTTTTCTGCGCCATGGGGCGCACCTCCCTCAGCCGGTGGTGGGTGGCGACCGCCGCGCGAGGTGGAAGCGGCCCGGGGCGAGTGCGCGGCGATATCCTCCGGTGGTCTGCTGCACAGCGGGAACTCAACGGGCGGGCGGGTGAGCTGGCTCACCTCCCGGCTCGATCTCACACCCGTTGCCGTACAGGCACAAGCCTGCCCCGGGCGGGTCGCAGGGACCGGCCGTATCGCCGGACCTGGGCGGACCGTTATCGTGGGGACCGCCATGGCGAAGATCTTCCAAGTGTCGGCCCGCGCGGGGATGACCCGCGTCGTCGAGCCGATCGCACGTGCCCTCCTGCGCGCGGGCGTCACTCCCAATGCCGTCACCGTCGCGGGCACCGTTGGTGTGCTCATCGGCGCGCTCGGCTTCGGTGCCCGCGGCCATCTGGTCGCGGGCGCGTTGATCGTGACCGTGTTCGCGCTCACCGACCTGCTCGACGGGACGATGGCCCGGATGAGCGGCGGCTCCACCCGCTTCGGCGCGTTCCTCGACTCAAGCATGGACCGGGTCGCCGACAGCGCCGTCTTCGGCGCGGTGGCCTACTGGCTGGCCACCCGGGGCGACCACTCCGGGGTGGCCGCCGCGCTGCTGTGCCTGGCCGCCGGCGGGCTCGTCTCCTACGTGAAGGCGCGTGCCGAAGGGCTGGGCATGACCTGCAACGTGGGCATCGCCGAGCGCACCGAGCGGCTGCTGATCGTCGGCGTCGGCGGGATCCTCACGGGCGTCGGCGTGAAGCCGGCGCTGGAGATCGCGCTCTGGCTGCTCGCCGCCATCTCGATCTTCACGGTGGGGCAGCGGGTGGCGCACGTCTACCGCCAGGCCCAGCAGCTCCAGCCGGACGGCCAGGCGTGAGCGGGCTGCCGGCGACCCGGCGTCGGACGACCGGCGGCCGGGCCGCGTGAACCTCACCGAGCTGGGCTACGTCGCCGGATGGCGGCTGGTCCGCGCGCTTCCCCGGCCGTTGGTGGCGGCGGCGTTCCAGGCGGGCGCGGACCGCGCCCATCGCGGCGGTGGCGGGGGTACGGCCCGACTGCGCGCGAACCTGCGCCGGGTGGTCGGCCCGGAGCTGCCCGAGGCGGAGCTGGACGATCTCGTCAAGCGCGGGCTGCGCTCGTACGCCCGGTACTGGATGGAGGCGTTCCGGCTGCCCGCGTTGAGCCGGGAGCAGATCCTGGCTGGGTTCCGCCTCGACGGCGCGGAGTTGCTCGCCGCCGACGTGGCCGCCGGCCGGGGCGCGGTGGTGGCGCTGCCGCACGCCGGCAACTGGGATGCCGCGGGCGCCTGGGTCGCGGCCACCGGTTGGCCGATCACCACCGTCATGGAGCGGCTCAAGCCGGAGGGCGTGTACGAGCGTTTCCTGGCCTTCCGGGCCGAGCTCGGGATGGAGATCCTGCCCACCCACGGTGGCCCGCGTCCGGCGTTCGACGTGCTGCTGGACCGCGTCCGCGCCGGCGCGGTGGTGCCGCTGCTGGCCGACCGGGACCTCTCCGCCCGGGGGGTGGAGGTGGACTTCTTCGGTGGGAAGACCCGGATGCCGGCCGGGCCGGCGCTGCTCGCGCTGCACACCGGAGCGCCGCTGTACGTGGCCTCGTTGTGGTACGAGCAGGACGGGGCGTGCGCCTCGCTCGCCGGCCCGCTGCCGGTGCCCGGGCCCGAGGCGGGGCCTCTGGACCAGCGGGTCCGGTCGCTGACCCAGCTGATCGCCGACGGTCTGGCGGCGGGTATCGCCCGGCATCCGGAAGACTGGCACATGTTGCAGCGGATGTGGTTGGACCAGAGGAGGGCGGGGGAGGGCACGGCGCTGCCCTCGTCAGCCCCCGGCCAGGGCTGAAGGGGTGGGCTGACGCATGCGGATCGGCATCGTGTGCCCGTACTCGTTCGACGTTCCCGGCGGGGTGCAGAACCACGTCATGGATCTCGCCGAGGCGCTGATCGTGCTCGGTCACGAGGTCAGCGTGCTCGCTCCGGCGGATGAGGATTCGCCGCTGCCGGAGTACGTGGTGTCCGCCGGCCGGGCGGTGCCGCTGCCGTACAACGGGTCGGTGGCCCGGATCGCGTTCGGCCCGGTCTCGACCGCGCGGGTCCGGCGCTGGCTCACCAACGGTGACTTCGACGTGCTGCACGTGCACGAGCCGCTGACGTTGAGCCTGTCGCTGCTGGCGGTGCTCTCCGCTCGCGGCCCGGTGGTGGCCACGTTCCACACGGCGATGACCCGTTCGCGGGTGCTGGCCGCCGCGCAGGGTGTGCTGCAGATCGTGTTGGAGCGGATCACCGCCCGGATCGCGGTGAGCGCGCTGGCCCGCAAGGTGCAGGTCGAGCACATGGACGGCGGCGCGGTGGAGATCCCCAACGGGGTGGCGGTGGCGAAGTTCGCCGACGCCGAGCCGCTGCCGGGCTGGCCGGGGGAGTGCGGGCCGGGCACCGGCGGCACGGTGGGCTTCCTGGGCCGGTTCACGGAGGCGCGCAAGGGTTTCCCGGTGCTGCGGGACGCCTTCGTGGCGCTGGCGGCGACCCGCCCGGGGTTGCGGCTGCTGGTCGCCGGCCCGGGTGACCCGGACGACCTGTACGACCAGTTCCCGGCCGCGCTGCGGGAGCGGGTGACGTTCCTCGGGCTGGTCTCCGAGGCGGACAAGGCCCGGATGCTGCGCAGCGTGCACCTGTACGTGGCGCCGAACACCGGCGGCGAGTCGTTCGGGATGATCCTCACCGAGGCGCTGGCCGCCGGCACCACGGTGATCGCGAGTGACCTGGACGCGTTCCGCCGGGTGCTCGACGGTGGGCGGGCGGGGCGGCTGTTTCCGACCGGAGACGCGGTGGGATTGCGTGACGCCCTGTCCGAGCTGCTCGACGATCCGGCCGGGCGGGCCACGCTGAGCGCCTGCGGCGATCAGGTGGTGGCGAATTTCGACTGGCCGGTGGTTGCTCGGCGTGTTCTTGAGGTATACGCAGCGGCGATCGAGGCGACCGACGGGCGGGTCATCGACCAGGAATGGGTGGGGCTGGGCTGACCCGCGTGACGGATGGTGCGGCTGGTGACGCCGGTGACCGGCGCGGGCGTGCGCAACGGAGGAGAAACGGAGCAGCACTACGATGCCGCACATGTGGTGGGTGGTGGCCGCGAGTGTGCTCGTGGGGGTGCTTGCGGCGTACCTCATCTGGACCGCCGGCCGGGTCGAGCGGCTGCAGGGCCGCGCGGAGCTGGCGGCGCGGGCCCTCGACGCCCACCTGCTGCGCCGGGCGGCGGCCGCGGCGGTGCTGGCGGAGCGGCGTTTCGGCGTCGAGTTGTACGCGGCGGCCCGGATCGCGCTGGACGCTCCGCCGCAGGAGCGGGAGGCGGCTGAGAACGACCTGACCCGGCAGTTGCGCTCGGTGCGGCTGGACGCGGCCGATCCGGACTGCACGGCGGTCATCGCGGCGAGCCGCCGTCTCGCGTTGTCCCGGCAGGTGCACACCGACCTGGTTCGCGACGCCCGGTCGGCGCGCAGTCGTCCGCTGGTGCGGTTGTTTCGGATGGGGCGGGGCCGGGAGTGGCCGCGCTACTTCGACATCGACGACCCGACGCTCGTCGTGCCGGCCGACGTTCCGGCCGGCTGATCGGGGCGGGCGGAGGCTGACCGGGGCGGGCCGGCGTGGCGGTGAGCAGGGCCACAGTGCAGGCCACCGGGGGTCTGATTGGCTGTCGGCGCGGCGTTGACCAGTGCGTAGCATTTCCGCTGCCACCCCCACCGCACGTCCAAGGAGCGATGACCCGTGCCCGAAACCACCGCCTCGACCACCGGCACCGCCCCCGTCGTCGGCACGGCCCGCGTGAAGCGGGGCATGGCCGAGATGCTCAAGGGCGGCGTGATCATGGACGTCGTCAACGCCGAGCAGGCCAAGATCGCCGAGGACGCCGGCGCGGTCGCGGTGATGGCCCTGGAGCGGGTGCCCGCCGACATCCGCGCGCAGGGCGGGGTGTCCCGGATGAGCGACCCCGACATGATCGACGGGATCATCGAGGCGGTGTCCATCCCGGTGATGGCCAAGGCCCGCATCGGTCACTTCGTGGAGGCGCAGATCCTCCAGTCGCTCGGCGTCGACTACGTCGACGAGTCCGAGGTGCTGACCCCGGCCGACTACGCGAACCACATCGACAAGTGGGCGTTCACCGTGCCCTTCGTCTGTGGCGCGACCAACCTGGGCGAGGCGCTGCGCCGGATCACCGAGGGCGCGGCCATGATCCGCTCCAAGGGCGAGGCCGGCACCGGTGACGTCTCCAACGCCACCACCCACATGCGCAAGATCCGCCAGGAGATCCGCCGGCTGTCCTCGCTGCCGGCCGACGAGCTGTACGTCGCCGCGAAGGAGCTGCAGGCCCCGTACGAGCTGGTCAAGGAGGTCGCCGAGAGCGGCAAGCTGCCGGTGGTGCTGTTCACCGCCGGCGGGATCGCCACGCCGGCCGACGCGGCGATGATGATGCAGCTCGGCGCGGAGGGCGTCTTCGTCGGCTCCGGCATCTTCAAGGCCGGCAACCCGGCTCAGCGGGCCGCCGCGATCGTCAAGGCCACCACCTTCCACGACGACCCGGATGTGCTGGCGAAGGTCTCCCGGGGTCTGGGTGAGGCGATGGTCGGCATCAACGTCGACGAGATCCCGCAGCCGCACCGCCTGGCCGAGCGCGGTTGGTGAGGATGAACCGACCCACCATCGGTGTGCTCGCGCTCCAGGGCGACGTCCGGGAGCACGTGGCGGCGCTGGCCGCGGCGGGCGCGGATGCCCGCCCGGTCCGCCGCCCGAGCGAGCTGGACGCGGTCGACGGGCTGGTGATCCCGGGGGGCGAGTCCACCACCATCAGCAAGCTCGCCGACATCTTCGAGATGCGTGAGCCGATCGACAAGCGGATCGCCGACGGCATGCCGGTCTACGGCTCCTGCGCCGGCATGATCATGCTGGCCACCGAGGTGCTGGACGGTCGGGCCGACCAGCGCGGCTTCGCCGGGATCGACATGACCGTACGGCGTAACGCGTTCGGCCGGCAGGTCGACTCGTTCGAGGCGCCGGTGGAGGTCGCCGGCGTGCCGGGGGAGCCGTTCCACGCGGTGTTCATCCGCGCGCCGTGGGTTGAGCGCGTCGGCGCGGCCGTCCAGGTGATCGGGAAGGTGACCGGCGGCCCGGCCGCCGAGCGGATCGTGGCGGTGCGGCAGGGCAACCTGCTGGCCACCTCGTTCCACCCTGAGCTGACGGGTGACCTGCGCGTACACGCGTACTTCGTGGAGCTGGTGCGCGCCGCCTGAGCGGCGGAAGCGCGGTGGCGGGCATGAATCCCGCCCCCGGATCGTTGGTCTGGGCAGGCCCCGGCGCCGTGCCGCCGCCCCGGGCCGGTCCCGGGCGTGACATGGCGGGGTGTGACCTCGGTAAGATTGTCGCGGTTCGGCAGGGCCGTCGCCCGGCGCGGCACTTCCCGCGGGGCCGACCGGCCGCCGGATCGCCGATGCGGCGCGGAATCGGTGCGGCAGTCGACGCAGGCGTGCAATGACAGACGGAGGTAGAAGATGTCCGGCCACTCAAAGTGGGCGACGACCAAGCACAAGAAGGCCGTCATCGACGCCAAGCGCGGCAAGATGTTCGCCAAGCTGATCAAGAACGTCGAGGTGGCCGCGCGGACCGGTGGCGGCGACCCGTCCGGTAACCCGACGCTCTTCGACGCGATCCAGAAGGCGAAGAAGAGCTCGGTGCCGAACGACAACATCGACCGCGCCGTCAAGCGCGGCTCCGGCCTGGAGGCCGGCGGCGCGGACTGGCAGACCATCATGTACGAGGGGTACGGCCCGAACGGCGTGGCGATGCTCATCGAGTGCCTCACCGACAACCGCAACCGGGCCGCGACCGAGGTGCGCACCGCGCTCACCCGCAACGGCGGCTCGCTCGCCGACGCCGGCTCGGTGTCGTACATGTTCTCCCGCAAGGGCGTGGTGATCGTGCCCAAGGAGGGCACCAGCGAGGACGACGTGATGATGGCCGTCCTCGACGCCGGCGCCGAGGAGGTCAACGACCTCGGTGAGGCGTTCGAGGTGGTCTCCGAGCCGACCGACCTGATTCCGGTGCGCACCGCGCTGCAGGACGCCGGCATCGAGTACGAGTCGGCCGAGTCCTCCCTGATCCCCAGCATGAACGTCCCGCTCGACGAAGAGGGCGCCCGCAAGGTCTTCAAGCTGATCGACGTCCTGGAGGACTGCGACGACGTGCAGAACGTCTACGCGAACTTCGACGTCAGCGACGACGTGATGGCGGCCGTCGACGCCTGAGGTCCGGCCCGTCCGGCCTGCCCGGCGTGATCCACACCAGGTCGCCGATGTGGGGGTGTCCGCGCGAGCGGTTGCCCCCACATCGGCGACCTGACGTGTGTCAGCGCCCCCTTGATCGGCTCGGGATGACGGGTGCCACCGGCAGCAGCCCGGCAGGCCGCACGAAGATCGACCGTCGGGCGATCGCGTCCAGTCTCGGCCCCACCTCGTAGCCGTCGAGCCAGACCCACCCGTCATAGGTTGGCCAGTCGAGAACGCGGATGACGCGGAACAGGATCGGCCGGCTGAACTGGATACTCGCCGCGCGGGTGACCTGAAAGAGGTCACCCGCCCGCACGGCCGCCGGATTTCCGGTCGCGCCACGCCTTGAGATGATCACTTGCCTCGACCAGCCGGGGACACGAACCATCCGGGCCGCACCTGGTGCAGACGTTGCGATGATGAAAGTCGATCACGTAGCTCGCCATCGTCACGAGGAACGGCGGCTCGGGTCGGGGCTCCTCACCCATCATGGCGATCACCTCGCTGGGGCGACGCCGCGCTCTTCTCCTCGCTCGACGCGAGCGGCGTGGTGCGCCGGTAGGCGCCAGCCCGGCCCGGGAACCGGGTCCGCTCCACCACGTCGACTGGCTCATCCGGTCGGTGAAACCACTTCCAACGGCACACGGCCTGCCTCCCGAAGTCAATGCGAGTAGGGCATCTAGCAGGCAGGATTCCGTTGCCGGCCAACGATCTGCAACGTCTCACACCGAAAACCGCGCTTCGAGATTGACGGCGTCTCGTTTGGCCGGCCATGCTGTTCCAGATGAGACAGACAGGCCACGAGAGGTGAGACCGGAGGCCGAATGAGTGAGGTCGGTTCGTCAGTCCCACGGCGGCAACTCGGGCGGCTTCTGCGCCAGGCACGTGAGGAAGCCGGAATCAACCTTGAGGCTGCCGCCAATGACCTCGAATGGTCCCGCGCCAAGATGTACCGGTTGGAGAGTGGCCAGACTGCGCTGCGTACTCATGACGTGGTGTTGATGTGTCAGCTCTACGGCACGTCTGCCGAACTGACCGAGGTGTTGGTCAGTCTTGCCCGGGAGAGCAAGTCCCGGGGGTGGTGGCACGCCTATGACGAGGTGATCCCGGGCTGGTTCGAGTTGTACGTGGGACTGGAGGCCGCCTCCTCTTCCATCCGCCAGTACGAGCCGACCCTCATTCCCGGACTCCTCCAGACCCCGGAGTACATGGCCGCGGTGTTCGAGACCAAACCCGGGCGTACCCCGCAGGAGGTGGCGCAGAAGGTCGCCCTACGGATGCAGCGACAGAAGCTGTTGACCAGGCGCAGTCCTGCGGCCCCGCGTCTTGATGTCGTGATCGACGAAGCCGTGGTCCGCCGACCCATCGATGACATCGAGGGCTGGCGGATGCAACTCGCTCACCTGGTCAACGCCGCTCAAGCGCCGAACATCGCCGTCCGGGTGCTGCCGCTGGGGATCGGACCGCACCGGGCATCCGTTGCCGGAGCCTTCGTCTTGCTCGATTTTCCGGCAGTCGGCACCCGGCCGGCGGAGCCCAGCACGGTCTACAGCGAGTCGCTGACCGGTGGCCTCTACCTCGATCGTCCGGCGGAGGTCCAGACGTACTCTGAGGTCTGGCAGGCGCTTTGGGATCTTGCCCTGCCCGAGCGCGCCTCGGAGGATCTGGTGAGCACAGTGATCAAGGAGACCTACGATGAGTGATCTGACCGGTGCCCGCTGGCGCACGAGCACACGTAGTGGCAATGAGGGCAACTGCGTGGAGGTCGCGGACAACCTTCCCGATGTCGTGGCCATCCGGGACAGCAAGGACGTCGAAGGGCCGGCGCTCACCTTCTCCCCGGCGGCCTGGGCCGCGTTCGTGACGCACGCCAAGGCCTAATCTTGGCTGGGGCGGTGGGCGCGGCCAGCGGTGACCCTCGGTCACCTCCGTCGGGGCGGATGCGGTCGTAAGCGGTATACCTCAGAGTCATATTCATACCTCTGAGGTATACCGCTCAACAGCAGTCCGACACGGCGGGCAGCCAAAGCGGATGACCAGCGCCCTTCGCCGCAACCCCAGCCCCGTCTTGAGTTAGGACCTATTCGTCTAGGGGAGCGGCGGCCGTAGGCTTCCTTCCTCGGGGAGCGAACGAGGAGGTTCCGGGGGAGATGGTGGAACGCCGATTCGCGCCGGGTGAGGTGGTCGTCCGGCGGGAGATCCTGCGGGGCGAGGTCTGGTTTGGCTGCCCGACGATCTGCGTCGAGGACTCGCCCGACCTGCTCGCCCTCTACCTCCCGCCGGGGGCGGAGTTCGGCTTCCCGACCGACGGCGTCTTCCCCTGTGGCCGGCACCCGTGGGAGACGGCCGGCCACCGCTCCTGGTCGGGGCACGGCAAGCTGATGCTGCACCGGCCGGGCGAGGCGCACTCGGTGGACGTGTTCTGGACGGGCCCGCAGCGCGACTTCGCGGGCTGGTACTTCAACCTGCAGGATCCGCTGCGGCGTACCCCGATCGGGGTGGACACTCTCGACCACGAGCTGGACCTGTGGTGGGGCGCGGACGACGACCGGTACGTCTGGAAGGACGTCGAGATGTTCGCGCAGCGCCTCGTCGAGGGGCGCTACCCGGGCATGGCGGACGCGATCCGCGGCGAGGGCGACCGGATCGCCGCCCTGCTCGACGCGGGTCAGCGGTGGTGGGATCCGGCGTGGGCGCGGTGGCAACCCGATCCGGCCTGGTCGGCGCCCCGGTTGCCGGCCGGCTGGGCCTCGGTGCCCACCCGCTGACCACGGGCGACTGCCGTGTGAGCCGCGCCGGCCGTGTGGTCGGTCAGCACTGCGGCACCGGATCGACGAGAAACACCTGGTCGGGTGGCCGGTGTACGCGACGGGCGCCGGTGTCCGCTCAGGACACCGACGCCCGCGGGGGCCGTCGCCGGTCAGCCGATGCTCTCGCGCTCCCGCCAGGCGGCGCGCAGCGAGGTCCGGCCGTTGGTGCGGAGCAGCGAACCCTCGTAGACGCGGGCCCCGGCGACCACGAAGGCGCCGGCGGCGACCAGCAGGACGGCCAGCGACACGATCGGCTTCCAGCCGGCCGCGTCGCCGGTGAACAGCCGCAGCGGCATCGCCGTGGGCGACGAGAACGGCAGGTACGACAGCACCCGCATCGCGGTCGCGTTGTCGTTCAGGAAGATCACCGCGAAGAACGGCAGCATGACGGCGAGCTGCACCGGTGTCGACACACCGGCGATGTCCTCCTGGCGGTTGACCAGGGCGCCGGCCGCCGCCCACATCGCGGCCAGCAGCACGAAGCCGAGCAGGAAGAACGGCACGAACCAGCCGATCGCCGGGGCGAGCAGGGTGAGCAGGTCCCCGCTGTCGCCGATCCGCATGCCGAGGACGGCCACGAGACCGATCAGCGCGATCTGCCCGAGCGCCAGGATGCCCCCGGCGATCACCTTGCCGGCCAGCAGCGCCCGTACCGGCACGGCCGCCACCAGGATCTCCACGATCCGGGTCTGCTTCTCCTCGGTGACGCTCTGCGCGATCTGCAGGCCGAAGGTCTGCGAGGTGATGAAGAAGACGAACGCGAACACGAACGGCACCAGGAACGCCACCACCGGGTCGACCGCGTCGGGGTCGAGGAGGCGCACCGGCGGCGCGATGCTCAGCGCCCGGACCACCTCGTGAGGTGCGTCGTCCATGGCGAGCACCGCCGGACCGCTGACGACCGCGGCGTCCACGTCCCCGTCGCGGACGGCCTGCTCGGCGGCCCGGTCGTCGGCTACCACCCGGACGTCGAGCCCGGCGGCGCGCAGCGGGCCGGCCGCGTCCTGGGTGACGGCCACGCTCTTCGGGCCGCCGGAGAGCAACGGCGGCAGGATGGTGCCGGCGGCGGCGATCACCAGGAAGAACAGCGTGCCGAACAGGAAGGTGCGATCGCGGAGCTTGACCCGGATCTCGCGTTCGGCGACCAGCCGGGTGGCCTGGGTGACGTTCACTGGGTGACCTCTCGGAAGATCTCGGTGAGCGAGGGGCTGACCGGGCGGAAGGCGCGGACCGGGCCGCGGGCGAGGGCCGCGTGCAGGATGGGCTGCTCGTCGGCGCCGACCGGCAGGTCGAAGACCGCCCGCGCGCCGTCCAGCTCGACCAGGGTGACCCCGGGCTGGTCGCGGACCCAGCCGGCGTCGGTCGCCACCACCAGCTCAAAGCGGGGCGAGGTGTACGAGTCGCGCAGCCGCGTACGGCTTCCGGCGGCCCGGATCACCCCGTCATTGATGATCACCAGGTCGTCGCAGAGGCGCTCCACCACGTCGAGCTGGTGGCTGGAGAACAGCACCGGCACTCCGGCGGCGGCGCGTTCGCGCAACACGGCGACGACCGTGTCGACGGCGAGGGGGTCGAGGCCGGAGAACGGCTCGTCGAGCACCAGCACCTCGGGGTCGTGCACCAGCGCGGCGGCGATCTGGGCCCGCTGCTGGTTGCCCAGCGACAGCGTCTCCAGCAGGTCGTCGCCGCGTTCGCCGAGCCCTACCCGCTCCAGCAGAGCGTCCGTGGCGCGGCGGGCGGCGGGGGCGTCCAGGCCGTGCAACCGGCCCAGGTAGGTCACCTGCTCCCGCGCGGTCATCTTGGGGTACAGGCCCCGCTCCTCCGGCATGTAGCCGAAGCGGCGGCGGTCCTGCCGGGTGAGCTTCGCGCCGCCCCAGCTCACCTCGCCGGCGTCGGGGGCGAGCACACCCAGGATGATCCGCATGGTGGTGGTCTTGCCGGCGCCGTTGGCGCCGACGAAGCCGGTCATCCGGCCGGCGGCCACCTCGAAGGACACGTTCTTGAGCACCTGCCGGTCGCCGAAGCTGCGGTCGACGCCGTCGAGTTGGAGCGTTCTCGTCACGCGTCCACGCTAGATCGAACCTGTCGGCCCGCCGTCCGTCCGAGGGCTGAGCCGAGGGGTCCGTCGCGCGATGGACACCTGTCATCCGCCGGGGCGGACCACCCCGTTCTCGTACGCGAACACCACCGCCTGGACCCGGTCGCGCAGGCCCAGTTTCGCCAGCACCCGACTCACGTGCGTCTTCACCGTCGCCTCGCCGAGGCACATGGTCGCGGCGATCTCGGCGTTGCTCGACCCGGCGGCGAGCAGCACCAGCACCTCCCGTTCCCGTGGGGTCAGCTCGCCCAGCGCGGCCTCGGCGCCGGCCCCCCGGTGTGCGGTGCCCGCCGGATCACCGGGACGGGCGAACGTGGAGATCACCCGGCGGGTGATCTCCGGGGCGAGCAGACCGTCGCCGCGGGCCAGCACCCGGATCGCCTCGATCAGCTCCTCGGGTGTGCCGTTCTTGAGCAGGAAACCGCTGGCCCCGGCCCGCAGCGCGGTGAAGAGGTAGTCGTCGCGGTCGAAGGTGGTGAGGATCAGCACCGCCGGAGCGCCGGGCCCGTCGTCGCTGATCCGCCGGGTGGCCTCCAGCCCGTCCATGCCGGGCATCTCCACGTCCATCAGCACCACGTCGGGGCGCGTGGCGCGGGCCATGGTGACGGCCCGCGCGCCGTCGGCGGCCTCACCGACCACAGTGATGTCGTCCTCCACCTCCAGGATGATCCGAAAGCCGGTGCGCACGAGATGCTGGTCGTCGGCGAGCAGCACCCGGATCGGGGTGATCGGTGCGGTGCTCACGACGACCGCCCCGCCCCGGCCGTCAACGACCGTCCGTCTCCGGTCTCCCGCTGCCGGCCGATCGCCGGGTCCGCGAGCGGGAAACGGGCGCGGACCCGCCAACCCCCGCCGGCCCGGGGCCCGGCCTCCAGCTCGCCGTCGTGCGCGGTGACCCGCTCGCGCATCCCGATCAGGCCGAGCCCGGCGGCATCGGCCCGGCCGCCGGTCCGTCCGTCGTCGGTCACGTCCACCTCCACCTCCCGGGCCAGATAGCGGACCCGCACATCCAGCAGATCCGCCCCGGCGTGCTTCAGGGTGTTGGTCACCGCCTCCTGCGTCACCCGGTAGGCCGCCTGCGAGACCGACTCGGGCAGTGCGACGGGCTCGCCGTACACCCCGAGGGTGGCCGTCAGGCCCGCGGCCCGCGCCCGCTCGACCAGCTCACCGATCCGCTCGACGTCGCCGGGCGCGGGGCGCTCGACGTCGCCGTCGCCGGAGGCGCGCAGCACGCCGAGCATCCGGCGCAGCTCGTCGACGGCGGTGCGGGCGCTCTGCTCGATGGCGGCGAGTGCCGTGCGGGCCTTGCCCGGGTCGCGGTCGAACACCCGGCGGCAGGCGGACGCCTGCACCCCCATCACCGACACGTGGTGGGCGACGACGTCGTGCAGCTCCCGGGCGATCCGGACCCGTTCCCCGAGCACCGCCCGTTCCCGGCCCTCGGCCTGGGACCGGCGCAGCTCCTCGGCCTGTTCGCGCAGCTCGTGCTCACGCCGCGCGGCCACCCAGGCGGTCTCGCCGAAAAAGTACGCGAACCCGAAGACCAGCACGTTGACCAGGACGCCGCTGACCATCGCGGCGAGCACCGGCGGCACCGGGCCGACCGCGTCGTCGAAGGCGCCGGGCGGGATGTGGTCGATCGTCACCGCGTAGTAGACGCCCAGCCAGGCGAACATCGTGGCGATCACGCCGATCCGCAGCCGGCGGGCCACCTGATGGTCCGGTCCCCAGGCGCCCATCGTGTAGAGGGCGCAGAACAGGGCCCACGAGGAGAACTGGGTCTCCGGCCCCGACCGGGCCTGCGCGGCGATGAACGCCACCGCGACGACCAGCAGGGTGGCGGCCGGCCAGCGCCGCCGCCCGACCAGCGGAAGCGTCACCGCGACGGTCCAGAACAGCTGCTCCGGCCCGGACGGCGGTGGCCCCAGCAGGAACGCCCCGGTGCTGCGGGCCAGGGTGAGGCTGACCAGCGCCAGCCCGGTCACCGCGAGCCCGATCCACAGGTCGATCCGCCGCTGCTCCACCGTCGGGCCCGGACGGCGCCACTCGTCGCGCTGTGCCTCGGTCATCCGGGAACGATGCCACGTCGTCCGTCGCGTCCGCTATCCGGACGGACCGGCGGTGACAGCGCGCCGACGTGCGGCGGCCCGACGCGGTGTCAGCGCCGGGCCGCCCTCTCCGCTGTCGCTAAGGTCGTCTGGCGAC